>CAZBDL010000227.1:0-6246 GCA_964490525.1 uncultured Victivallales bacterium
GGATGTGGTCGGGGGGGGGGGGGGCGTGGGGACCTCATGAGCATCCCGGAACTGGGCGTGTCGGTCGTTGCGCCGAGCGGCTGGCGGATTGATCGCGACGTTCCCGGGATGTGCGTCAAGGGCGACTACATGGGCTTGTTGGCAAGCGAATCGTTGGGGGGCAAGCCATTTGCCGAGGTCGCCGATGCCATGTCCGCGGAGTTCGGCGCCAAGGTCGTGGCGCGTCGTCAGACGAAGGTCGGCGATCGCGACGCGATCGAGGCGGTGATCGATGATCCCGGGGGGATGCGGGTGCTGCGCCTATATGTCGATCTCGGAACGGAGTTGGCCTATGTCTCCTATGCCGTCCTCAAGGACGAGTTTCCGGACCATGAGGCGGCGTTCCGCGTCTCCCTGGCCAGCCTGAGGGTCGGCGCGGAACTGTAATGGGCACGGATGTCGCGCGGCGGTGGTGGGCGTTCCGGACCTGACCGGGGCCGATGGCGTCATCAAGAAGAAGGTTCGGCCCTACGCCGCCAGGGCCTTTCCCTGCCTGTCTACGAATTGGTTTCGGCCGGAGAAGGTTGAGTTCCTGCGGCCCCGGGGTTGAGGGTCCTTGCATTTCCCGTGGGACAGGGTTTATTAGCCGACCGACCGGGGTGTCCGCAGGGATGGCGGGTGCCGTTTCCGGGCATTCGGCGGCGTTGTCCGCATCGCCCCTGTCGACCATTTCCCGTCCCATCCATCTGCAAGGTGTGCCTTATGGAGAAGTTCCGTTTCCGCAGTGGCCTCGGCATGGCGATGCTGATCGGGCTGCTGATCCTTTCCGGGTGCTATTCGTATCCGCCATTGCCTGTGCCCGTGGGCGGCAATTCCTACACGACACCGGGGCCGGAGCAGCATCGCGGCCTGCCTGCGGACTGCACGTTGCTGACCTTGGCGAAGGCGCGAGAGATTGCCTTGGCGAACAATCCGGACTTCCGCTCGGCGCGGCATGCGATGGCGGCGGCGGATGCGCGGTTCTATCATGTGCTGACGGAGCATCTGCCGCGGGTGATGGGCGGCTATGACTTCACCGAGACCCGCTACCAGCCGGAGTCGCGGGGCGGGATGGGGGACTTGCGAAATTACAGCACCAAGACGACGTCGTTGCGCGCCGAGTGGCTGGTGTTCAATGGTTTGGCGCTGACGATGGAGACCCTGGCCGCGCGGCACGATGCGCGCCAGGCGGAAGCGACGGAGCGCGATGCGCGGCGCCTGCTGATCGAGGCGGTGGGATTGGCCTACAACCAGGTGCTGCTGGCGCGGGAGGCGATCCGCATTGTCCAGGCGGACGCCGACTTCAACCGCAAGCTGTTGGCCGAGACGGAGCTGAAGCACGAGGCCGGGGCGGTGGCGTTGAGCGAGGTGCTGAACTTCCGCATCCGGGTCAACGATGCGCGCTTCGCCATGGCGGGCGCCGAGTATGCCTTTGCCGCCACCCGCGCCGTCCTCGCCGAGCTGCTCGGGCTGACCGTTGGAACGTTGGGCCCGGAGGTCTTTCCGCCGTTGGCGTCGGAGGACGCGGCAGAGAGTCCGGACGTGGACGTCGAGGTCTACCTGGACATGGCGCTGGCCAACCGTCCCGACCTGGCGGGGTACCGCGAGGCGCTGAAGGCGGCGAAGTATCGCCTGTACGCGCGCTACGGGGCGTTCTCGCCGACCTTGACGCTGCACACCGACTTCGGGTGGGAGCGGCGCGACGATGCGTACCATGGCCGGACCTACCTGCGCAACCGCACGCAGGACCGCTATCTGAATTATGGGGCCACGGCCCAGTGGGACCTGCTGGAGGGCGGCGGGCGCTGGTTCGACTTGCGCGAGGCCCAGGCGCTGGTGGCGCAGAGCCAGGAGTCGCTGGCGGCGCAGTGGATCGGGGTGGTCGCCGAGGTGCGTCAGGCGCACGACAACCTGGCGCGGCACCGGGTGCAGCTGGCGATTGCCGCCGAGACCCTCGAGCTGGTGCGGCGCACGCGCGACCTGGTGGAGGAGGAGTACAAGGCGGGCAACACCTCTCTGACCAGGCTTAACGAGGCGCAGCGGGACTTCATCGTCTCGGAGACCAGCTTGGTCAATTCGCGCCTGAACCTGGTCAACGCCCACATCAACCTGGTGGCGGTGACGGCGTCGGATCCGGTTCTGCCGTGAGCATGCGGCGGAACTCGCGGGGCCCGAGGTTGACCTGTCGGGTGAAGACCTTGGTGAAGTAGCTTTGGTCACGGAAGCCGCAGCGCTGGCTGATCTCGTTGATGGGCAGGGCGGTGAAGGCGAGCAGGCGCTTCGCCTCCTTGACGCGGGTCTCGTTGAGCAGGCGCGAAAAGGGCCGTCCGGTCTCGGCGCGCAGCTTGTGCATGACGCTGGACGGACTGGCGCCAACGGCCTTGGCGACCTCGCCGAGGCGGATCGGATCGCGCAGATGGCGATGCAGGTATTCCTGCACCCGGTCGGCGATGGGCGGGCCGCCGGTCGGCTCGGCCTCGTGCTGGCGTTGGCGCTGGCGTTCGGCCAGGCGGGCGAACCACAGGCAGAGCTGATCGGCATCGCCCAAGGCTCCCGCCTCCTCCAGCCAGCGGCTGAACCGGGTCGAGCCGCGGGGCCAGTTCTCGCCCTGGAGGAGGGCTTCTGCGGCGAGGATGCCGAGGGGCGGCATGAGCCGGGCGCGCAACCGTGCCGGATCATGCCCGGAGGCAATCAGGAGGCGTCCGAGCAGGGCGTCGACCGCAGCCTGGGTGTCCGCCTTCCCGCCAGCCCGCAGGGCCTTGAGGAAGGCGCCTGTCGCCTCCTGGATGGCTTCCTCGCGGACGTGGGCGACGGCGTCCGCATCCTGTGCCGAGACGGTGGCCGCCAGGCGTTGCTGCTGTTCCCAGACGCTGCGGTTGGCGGCGAAGCGGTCGGCATCGAGCAGGCCCGAGGAGAACATCGCCTCGCGGAAGAATTCGGCCAGCTGGAGGACATCGCTCATGTCCAGTTCCTCGACCCCCTGGAAGGCGCTCATCGAGCGGGGCAGGCGGTGGTCGGGGTCGACCGCGTCGAGGGTGGCCATGATCTCGTGCTGGCGTTGCTGAAGCTCGCCCTTGCGCAGCAGGCCGCCGATCTCGATGGCGCCGACGAGATCCTTGCCACGAGGGGCCACCGGCAGGACCAGCCCGTTCAGGCCCAGCCAGCAGCGGAAGAAATAGGGCTCGCCGCGGAGCATCGCCTGATAGGCCCCGGCAGTGGCCGCCTGTCGGCAGAAGCCCCCGGCCCGAGGGTGGCGTACACAGCCTGAACAGAGCCGACAGAAGCCGCGCCCCGCTTGTGGCGCCTGGCGTCCGCCCAGGTCATGGTAGACGCCGCCGCATGGCGCATAGGCATCTAGTTCGGCGAGGACATGGACGATGCGGCTGGGGGTGTCTTCGCGCATGTGGCCCCGTTTTGCAGGAATTTGCCAATAAATTAAGCGAAAGTTCCAGTGTTGTGCGATGCTGACTGGTAATTTATGCCTTGATGCCACGGGAATGCAAACGGTTCCTGCAACAACGCAAGGAAGGGATCCAGCATGAGTGCGGAGCTGCTCAACCAGATCCAGGAGAGCCTGATGAAGGGCAAGGCAAACGATGTCAAGGCCCTCTGCGAGAAGGCGGTGGCGGATGGCATCGGCGTCGAGAAGATCCTCAACGACGGGCTGATCTCGGCGATGTCGATCATCGGGGGCAAGTTCAAGCGCAATGAAGTGTACGTCCCGGAGGTGCTGATTGCGGCCCGGGCGATGAATGCGGGGATGGCGATCCTCAAGCCGCTGCTGAAGGCGGCGGACGTCAAGTCCAAGGGGCGCATCTGCCTGGGCACGGTGAAAGGCGATCTGCATGACATCGGCAAGAACCTGGTTGGCATGATGCTTGAGGGGGCCGGCTACGAGGTGGTCGACCTGGGCGTCAATGTCGATCCCGAGAAGTTCGTGGCGGCGGCCAAGGAGCATGCCCCGGACATTGTGGCGATGAGTGCCCTGCTGACCACCACGATGGGCTCGATGAAGGGGACGATCGAGGCCCTGAAGGGGGCGGGGATCAAGGTCAAGACGATGGTTGGCGGGGCGCCGTTGACCGACAGTTTCGCGAAGGAGATTGGGGCCGACGGCTATTCGCCGGACGCCGCTTCCGCCGTGGATCTGGCCAACCAGTTGATGGCCGCGTAGGCGGTCGGCGGACACGTCATCGGTTTCATCAAGCGCCGCCGGACTCCCCGGCGGCGCTTGGCGTTTGGCGAGGGCGCCAACGCAGGCAATGAGTTGTGATTTGGAGCTTGGGATTTCGGATTCCCCCGTCCCCGGCGGGGCACGTTGGCGCTTGCGCCGAAAGCGCCTCGGGGTGGCGGCTGGCGGGACGTGAACGTCGTCGCGGGCCGTGCCGGTTTCGGCGAAACCGGCATACCCCGGAGCCCGCCTTATGCATCAAGGACGAGGGCGAGCGAAGCCTTGTGCAGCGTAGGAGCCCGCTCCCGCGGGCGAACCTCTGTCTCCCGACGAACCAAGCCGAGCACGAGACCGAGGACGAGGACGAGAAATTGGGGACGTTCCGTGCATCTATTTACATGCCAATCACATAAAAAAGAATAATGGCATTTTTGGGCAGTGCCCGCGGCGGGATGCCAGGAGAGACTCGGGCAATGGCTTTGCTGGGCCGCAAAAACCATCATAATTAATGCATATATACTTGATTGCAAGCTGGTAGTGCGGAACGTCCCCAATTACAGTGACCGGTGATCAGTGACCGGTGATCGGTGATCGGTGACCAGTGATCGGTGTCCGGTGATCGGTGACCAGTGATCGGTGTCCGGTGATCGGTGACCGGTGATCGGTGATCGGTGATCGGTGTCCGGTGATCGGTGTCCGGTGATCGGTGACCAGTGATCGGTGATCGGTGATCGGTGTCCGGTGATCGGTGATCGGTGATCGGTGATCGGTGATCGGTGTCCGGTGATCGGTGATCGGTGACCCGCAGCTAGCGAGCACGAGGACGAGGACGAGGACGATAAATCCCGCACCACGCCACGACGTGGCAAGTTCCGCACCACGCCCAGGCGTGGCAAGCTCCCCACTCCGCGCTCCGCATTGCTTCCGGGGCGGGGGACTATTCGCCCTTGCGGCAAGCCTCGATGATGCGTCCGAGGGGGCCGGTGGCGAGGTTCATGGAGGTGTCGGCGGCGCCATAGTAGACACGGAGTTCGTCGCGGTCCGGGTTGGCCAGGGCGCCGCAGGCGAAGACGACGTTCGGGACATTGCCGTTGAACTCGTAGTCGCGGTCCGGGGTGAGCAGCCAGCTGTTCATCTTGCCGATGATCCGTGCCGGGTCGTCGCGGTCGAGGAGGATGGCGCCGAGCGAGTAGCGCATGCCGGCGCAGGACTCCTGCACGCCGTGGACGAGGACCAGCCACCCCTCGGGCGTGTCGATCGGGACGCAGGGGCCGATCTTGGCGCCGTTCCAGTGGGTCCAGGAGCTGAGCAGGTGGCGATGGCGGCCCCAATGGATGAGGTCGGGCGAGGAGGAGAGCCAGATGTTGCCCTGGTTGCGTCCGGAGGGGCGGTCGAGGCGCAGGTAGCTGCCGCCGATCTTCCGGGGGAAGAGGCAGGGGACGCGGTTCATGGGCAGGGAGACGATCTCGAGGTGCTCGTAGGACTGCCAGTCGCGGGTGCGTCCGAGCAGCGCCACGGTGCCGAGGTAGCTGTCGCCGGGGCGCATGATGTAGTAGGCGTCGCCGATCTGCGTCACCCGCGGGTCGATCAACCAGCGGTCCAGGTGGAAGAGGGGGCTGGCCTCGTCGCGGGTGGCGGTGATGAACGGCTCCGGGCGGATCGTGAAGTGAACGCCGTCGTCGCTTTCGCAGACATGCATCGAGGGGAATTCGCGTCCTTGCCAGATCACCGGCTGGAGGATCATGGTCTTGCCCGCATAGGTGAAGGGGCAGCCGTTCATCAGCGCCTCTGCTCCCGGCAGCATGTCCGGACGCAGGAGGGGGTTTTCCGGGTGGCGGGTCAGGTAGCGTTGTTCACGGTGCATGGTGTCTCTCCAGGGTTTGTGCCGGTAGTTTTCGCAGTCTTTTAGTATACCGTATCCCAGCGATGGGCGCAAGGTGGCGGCGGGGGGTTGCGCAACGGGGCGAGGCGGGGCATATTCACGGCCCGTCGGGACCGGATGCCGGCGGCAGGGAAACGGAGCACGGGCACGGAGAGGACGGCATGATGACGAGCTG
>CAZBDL010000228.1:0-6238 GCA_964490525.1 uncultured Victivallales bacterium
TGCTCGCGGAGGCGGTTGGCCGGGCAGTTGCGGGGTTCCGCCTGCTGAGCCTCCGCCCAGGTGATCGCCTCCTGGATGGCACGCCAGCGCTCGGCCGGATCGAAGTGGCGCTCCCGCCGTTCCTCCTCCCGCCGCTTCTGCTCGCCGGGATTCATGGCATCCCCAAGGCGCGGCGGAGCACCCGCATCCGATCCAGCTTGCGCAGCGGCTCCGGCAAGGCCTCCTGACAGAGCAACATGTCCCGGTCCGAAAGGCCGCGATACGCTACGCCGGAGGCGGTCGTGCCGGACACGGCCTGCCGGGCCGACTCTTCCCAGGAGGCGAGCCCCTGGACGGCGCGGAAGACGTCAATCGCGCCGAATGGACTGGTCAGGCAAAACACCGCCTGGGACCCCAGCCATCCGGGCGGCCTTTGGGCGACCGGAAGCCAGTCGGCGTCGCCAGCCCCCCATTCCGCCCCAAGATCCGCGAGGGCCTGTTCGCACGTCCTGAGATTGCCCGCCTCGTCCTGTATCCAAAAGTCGATGTCGAACGTCATGTACGGCTCGTGCCGCAGGAGGAAATGGACGCCGCCAATCAACAGATAGGCGACCCGGCGGCGATTGAACGCCTCGATGATGCGGTCGATGTTCATGAATATCCCGCGCGCTGCGATTGGTCAGCCAATACGCTACGCGAAGCGGCCGGTGAAATCAAGCCCGCGGACAGGTTCATCCGTCAAACACGACATCGTGGGCATGCTCATTGACGTGAAGGTGGAACTGGGATGGGAAGGCGACGGGCCAGCCCGCGATCCTCATCCCCGCGAACACCACCCGGCGGACGTCATGCGCCTCGGAATAACCATGGATGTGCGACTCGTAGCCTGATCCTTCACACATGTATTCCTCGATGTCCAAGCCTTCGATGCGAATATCGCGGATGCGGCTGAAGTCCTTTTGTCCGACCTGGTCTTCGCGCGGGATCACCCAGATGTCGAGTGGCCGGTTGCAGCGTGCGACACGGATGTCGCGGCAGAGGATGTCCGATGCCTCGGCACCGTCCTTCATGTCCACGCCAATGACTCTGGACGCCTGAAATACGTCAATGTCCTCGAAGCAAATCTTCCGGACATGCTCGCCGCGGCTTTCGGTGCCGATCTTCATGGCCGTGGTGCTGGTGATCATCAGGCAATGGCGCACCGCAATGTCCTCGCAATCACGCAACTCGTTCCGGCGCGTCCCGGTGTTCTTCACGGGCAGGCAATCGTCGCCGGTGTGGATCAGGCATCCTTCGACGCGGACCTTGCGGCTGGAATCCGGATTGATGCCGTCGGCGTTGTTCCAGCATGACCGGCTACCGGGCCTGAGCCATGAATCCCAGCCTGGCGGCGGGATTTCGCTGACGATTTTGGTGCCGACGAAGCTGATGTCGTCACAGAGGATGAGATGAACGCTCCAGAACTCGGAATCGGCCAGATAGACGCCGCCGAAATGGAGGTTGCGGGACTTCACGGCCCGCACTAGGTTGATCAATGGCCTTCTCTTGGCGTGAACACGGAGAAAGGAGCCGTTGCCGCACACCATCCCAGCACCCTCAATCCCGGCACCCTCGATGCCCGCGCAATAGATCAGGCCCCGGCGCGATCCCGGGATCAGGGATCTCGGCAAGTTCTTCGCCATCAGTCCCTCCGGTTCTTCGGGATAGTCCGCCGGGTCGTCTGATCCGAGGAGGATTGCCCCCGCCTCCAGATGAAGGAACACCCCGCTGCCCATGACCACGGTGCCGGTCCGGTAGAGACCAGGGGCAAAGACCAGGGTTCCCCCGCCTTGCCGGGAGAGGCCGGCGATGGCCGCGTTGATCTGCGTCGTCACCAGCGCTCCCGCATCGGCCATGATGCCCAAGGCTGCGGCTTGGACAACGGTGCCGGGGGACGCATCGATCGGCGGAGGGGGCGGCGAGACCGTCAGCAAGAGCCGTTCGAGCTGGTTGATCTGGACGACCAGATGGCCAGGACCGGCAACGTCCAGCTCGACGCCTCGACCATCGACCCGATGGGCCAGGATGCGGCGGGGCGGCCATGCGGAAAATGCTTCTATTCCTTCATCCACATGTATTTCCAGCGTGCATTGGCCATCGGCGTAGGCGGTGGCATACGACACCGGCATCCGCCGGTACGGATATCCACCAGGGTCGCCGCCGAAGAGCCGACCGCTGACGATTTCGCCCGCAACGCCGGAGATGGCGCATATTTGATAAACCGGCTTTTCGCCTGTGTTCACGGCTTGGCGAGCCCGGTCTTGTCGATGCTCCAATAGTAGATGCTCGTCGCCTCGGCGAAGCTCAGCCGATCCGACCGGCCGTCGTCAAAGACGGCATTGATCTTCCGCGAATGCCGGTTGAACACGGCATATCGCACACTGTACACAGTGGCCTTGCTTTCGGGGTCGACGTCGACCAGGGCACCTGCATAGTTGAACTGAAACGGGTATACGTAGCTGCCGGACAGGAAGCGCTGGGCGTCCGAAAAAAGCACGGTGCTTGACGGCGACCTCACCTGCGTGACCAGCACCGGCGTCTCGTTCTGGCTGAGCAGGCCGGTCATCCGGTTTCCCCAGCCCACGGGGCGATGCGCCGGGCTGGCGGCATGGTTGGAGTTTGTGCAATAGCTGTAGCCGTAGTCCAGTTGCAGCGCATGGCGCCGGTCGTCGGCAGACGGCAGGGAAACGAACGGCGGCGCGCCGTCGCTCGTGGAGGATGGGCAGATGAACATCCTCCCCTGGTACTTCTCGGCGGCGCCGCCGAGATACGGACCGATGGCATGCGAGTTCCAGGTCTGCTGGGGATGGGAATACTGCAGGACATTGAACGGATGCCTGCCGTCGAAGTCATTGATGTATTGATGTGCGGCCAGGCCCATCTGCCGGAGGCTGTTGTTGCAGAAGATGGTCCTCGCGGCATCCCTCGCCTTGCTGAGGGCCGGCAACAACAACGACGCCAGGATGCCGATGATGGCGATGACCACGAGCAACTCGATCAGCGTGAATTTCCGTCGGCCGGTCATGGCATGGATCTCCTGTACTATTCTTCACGCGCCGCGGCTGAGACGACCAGCTCTGAGACCACCATGGTGCCCTTGCAGTTCAGCAACTGCGGACAAACGGCGACGCTCACCGCGCCGCCCGGTCTCGCCAGGATGTCATAGATCCTTTGCTTCTCGCGGCTTTGAAGATCGGGATTGAGCGCCGGATAGCCGCCGAGGTTGTTCCCGTCGGCATCGCGGAAATCGACAAAGATCCGGGGATGCGCCGACGCGCCTTCGCCGGCCTCCACGTCCGCGAGGGTGATCTCGGCCAGGATCTTGACCGCCCCGACATTGTCCGCCAGCCGATATGTCCCGATCGCGACGGGCGCCTTGGTGCTGTCGCTGTTAGCCATGGTCATCATGGCGGTGCCTGCCTGCCCCGCGCCGACCGAACAGCCGTCCGAGAACCGCCAATGGGAGGGCCGGGGATGCCAGACAACCTTCATCTCCTGGCCGGGGACGACCTCGGGCAATCGGGCGAAACGTTCGCGGGCGATCTTGGCCACCACGGTGGCCCGGTCGCGCTCGTCGACAAGCGTGGCGGAAACCGTATCCAGCTCCATGGTTCCGTCACAGAACAATCCTGGATTTAACCTCAGCCTCACCGGCGACTTGTCAAAGGGAATGGAGACAAGTTCATTGATTTCAGTCCAGTCGCTGTCGTAGTCGATGAACGGCGATGGCAGGTACGTGGTTGATCCATCGGTGTTTTCGATGGTGACGATCACCCGGCCGTTCTGCCATGACTGCGGCCCGGGAAGCAGATCCCTGGCCCGCACCCGGGCCTGAATGAGGACGTGCTCCCAGTGCTGCTCGACGGGCAGGACCATCGACGCATTGCCGCCGCGCTCGAACCGCAGATGCACCTGGTCGCCGTTCTGCAACACGCGGACGCCAGCCTCACTCAACGTCCATCCCTGCGGCACGCCATTTTCGAGCATCGAGAAGTCACCGTTGGGGATGAGTTCATCCGCGGCCCATGCCAAGGACGCGATTCCGCCCGCCAATGCGCCGATCACGAGCATCTTCCTGATCATGTCACCCGCCTTTCTTCCTGTTGATATGTGTCGGCGAAACGGTTACCAGCGCTTGTAGCGCGCCGGGTCGTCGCCGAGGTTGAAGTCCTCTTCGGTCGAGATGTAGTCATGGTGATAAAAGCCCGGCCCATGGGGATCCGGAGGTCCGAGGCGCAGCTGCTCCGGAGTTCCAAGGACGCCGCCAGCTCCGAAGTGATCGAACACCCGAATGGCCAGCACGTTGTCATTTTTCCTCAGGAGCCCGGCCGGGATGGGGTACGCCCTGGGCGTGGCGAAGGACCGCGGCGTCTCCTCGCCCAAGCCACCGATCTTTTCCCCGTTGAGGAAGACGACGTCAAAATCGTCGACCGGGCCGAGCTTGACCATCAACCTGGCCGACAGCATCTCTGCGGGAACATCGAAACGACGCCGGAAGACGGCCTCGCCATCCTGGCCTTCCCATGCGGGGCCGAAGGATTCCATCAGCCCGGGCAATTCGACGGCATCCCATGGCGAATCATCGAATTCCGGCTGAACCGAACGCTTGGCCAATTCGCTCAGCCCTTCATCCCGGTGTCTCTCGGAATATCTCTGGGCCGACGGCAAGGGGTTCGTCATGTGGCCTCGCCATGGCCCGGCGATGGAGATCTCCCCGGTGCCTAGGGGATGGAAGACCCGGTTGTCCATGGAGAACGATGCCCCGAGATTGGCCAGCAGTTGCCCGAGCGCCCGGGTCGTCCGCCAACGCGTCAGCCGTAGGTAGGTCTTCTCCTCGGCGGGGAATTGGCGTGGGTCGACCTGGCAGAACACCGCGACGCCGCGGCCGATCCGGCTCATGCCCAACAGGCCGTCGGCCCCGACCTCGTCACATCCCCCGGAAATGACCGCGGCCGGGCCACCGACACGCCATCTCAGGTCTCCCGCGCCGATTCCCGCGCACTCGGGCCACGGCGGAATGCTGACGGACCCGGAAAAGTCAGCGACGGCCTTGATGTCCGTGCCGAGAATCCCGTTGCCATCCAGACGCGCCAGGGACAGGATGCTTCCTCCGGATTCCGCGAACGTCCGCAGCGCGTCATCGTCCACCTCCGCCCGCCCCCCCATGATCAGCAGCAGGCCGTCCCCGTCGCCCGGAACTGGGCTTTCCCGATCATGGACAACGCCCATGGAGGCAAGCAGGGCGGCATCGTCGTCCGCGCCCAGCAGGATCGACCGCCGCCTGGGAATGACGGGAGCAGCGGCGGCATGCGCCAGGATGCGCAACGCCATGGCGTCGGCCATGGGGTCAATCCCGACATTGTCCTCGAGGTCCAGGCCGCACCACACCACCTTGCCCCGTCCGTAGTCAAGCTCCATCAACGGCGAATAGGCCAGGTCAAAGCCGCATTCAAGCAATGGCCGCCACGCTCCGTGGTGGGGCTTTTCCAGTGCGGCGCTAGACACGGAGCCGCGGTTGCCCCAGCGCCAGCCATAGGGCGACTCCCGGGCCGGATCCGCCGGGGGGACATAGCCCGGCAGCAATGTCCCCGAGCCATTCCAATCGCGCAAGTCGGCGCTATCCATCCCCGCCGAAAATATTGCGGCCGCGCCAGGCATCGGGAAGACATCGCGGATCACCAGGCGCGACACCCTGAAGCCGAGATGGTTCCTGATCCACTCGGGATGCTGGGCAAAGACCACCACCCGCCCCCCGTCGCGGACCAACGCCTCAAGGTCGCCAGGCATCCCCGCGGAGGACGACCAGGCCTCGCGTCCAATCACCAGCAGATGCCCTGGCGCGTTGCCGTTCCATGGAGACGCCTTGATCCCCAGCCTTGACAAGGCTTTCGCCGTGGCTCCGACGGGATCATGGGCAACCACTTCATCCGGCGTGCCAACCGGGCGTGCGCCCTTGCCAGAGCATACCCTGAACGCAAAGGCATCTTCATGTTGGCGCAATCCGATTTCCGCCCTCAATTGAATTTCCCCGTCCAGATTGGATGGCCCGGGAGGATCGGGCAGTGTAAAGGAAAAGGGGACGAAGCGCCGCTCTCCCGGATCAAGCGAAAACTCGTCCTTGCCGTTGGCGATGCTCGCACCGTCGACCGTGGCGCTCCAGGAAAGCCGGCATGGCTGCTCACTGCGGGTGTCGTTGACCACCGCCATCTGCTTGAAGACG
>CAZBDL010000229.1:0-6226 GCA_964490525.1 uncultured Victivallales bacterium
CGGCGTTGATGATCATCTTGGCGCAGAGCAGGCAGGGGCTGAAGGTGGTGTAGAGGGTGCCGCCCTTGACGGCGATGCCGTGGTAGGCGGCCTGGACGATGGCGTTCTCCTCGCCATGGCTGCAGAGGCATTCGCCGAGGCCCTGTCCGGAGGGGGTGTCGGAGTTGCAGCGCGGGCATCCGCCCTCGTGGCAGTTGCGGATGCCGCGCGGGGTGCCGTTGTAGCCGGTGGAGACGATGCGCCGGTCGCGCACGATGATCGCGGCGACCTGGCGGCGGCAGCAGTTGCTGCGGGTGGCGACGGCGTGGGCGATGCCCATGAAGTATTCGTCCCAGTCGGGACGGTTGGCCGGATCCGGGCTCATGGCGGTCATTCTCCGCGGATGGTCAGGCTGAGGATGTCCGGGGCGAGTCGGTGGATCAACGCCTCGGAGGCATGCAGCGCGCCCTCGGCGGTGGCACAGGCCATGGCCTCACGGGCGACCTCCTCCGCCTGGCTCATGCGCAGACGGCGGACCAGGCGGCGGACGGGGCCGATCGAGACGGGGCTCATGCTGAGTTCGTGGACGCCGAGGCCGAGGAGCAGCGGGGTGAACCTTGGGTCGCCGGCCATCTCGCCGCAGACGCTGACCCAGATGCCGTGGCGGCGCGCCGCCGCGACCGTCTCGTGGATCAGGCGCAGGATGGCGGGATGGGAAGGTTGGTAGAGGTAGGCGAGCTTCTCGTCGGTGCGGTCCACCGCCAGGGTGTACTGGACCAAGTCGTTGGTGCCGATGCTGAAGAAGTCGACATGTTGGGCCAGGGCCTCGGCATTGAGGGCCGCGGACGGGGTCTCGACCATGATGCCGATCGGAAGGTGCAGGTTGAAGGAGAGCTTGCGCTTGCGCAGCGCCTCCATGGCCTGCTCGACCTCGCCGCGCAGGCGGATCACCTCCTCGAGGCAGCTGACCATCGGGAACATCAGCCTGATGTCGCCGAAGGCGCTCGCCCGCAGCACGGCCCGCAGCTGCGTGCGGAAGGCCTCGGGTGACTCGCGCCAAAGGCGGATTGCCCGGCAACCCAGGAAAGGATTCAGCTCGCGCAGGCTGATCGTCAGGTCCGGCAGCTTGTCCCCGCCGATGTCCAGGCTGCGCACCACTATCGGTTGCCCGTCCGCCTGTGCGGCCAGGCCGCGATAGATCTCGAACTGCTCGTCCTCGTCGGGGATGGTCCCAGGATTTGAGAAGAGGTATTCGGTGCGGAACAGGCCGATGCCGGCGGCCCCGTAGCGCTTGGCCACGGCCATGTCCTCGGGCAGTTCAAGGTTGGCCGCCAGCTGGATCTGGAAGCCGTCCAGGGTCTCGGGCCGCAGGCGGCTCTCCTTGACCATGTCGGCGTACATCTGCTGGCCCCGCGTCTCCTTCTCCGCATAGAGCTTGAGGGTCTGCGAGGTCGGGCACAGGACGATGTGGCCGGTGAACCCGTCGACGATCACCAGGTTGCCGTCGTAGACCATGTCCAAGATGGCCGGGTCGATGCCGACGATGGCAGGGATCTGCATCGAGCGGGCCATGATCGCGGCATGCGAGGTGCGGCTGCCGGTGACCGTGGCGAAGGCCTGGACATTGCCACGATCGAAGGAGACGGTGTCCGACGGCGCCAGATCCTGGGCGATGATGATGCGTTGGCCCGGCAGTTGCGCCAGGCGGTTGGCGTCGCGTCCATGGAGGTTGGAGATGACCCGGGTGGCGACGTCGCGGATGTCGGTGGCGCGCTCGCGGATGTAGGCGTCGGGCATCTTGGCCAGGGCGGTGATGTAGCGTTGGGCGGTGCGGTTGAAGATGAAGTCGGCGTTGCGCCGCTCCGTGCGAATGGCCGTCTCCACCTCCTCGGTCAGGACCTTGTCGTCGACGATCAGCAGGTGCGCGTCGAAGATCCGCGCCTCGTTATCGTTGAGGATTGCCTGGACATGCTGCTGAATCTCCGCGATCTGGGCACGGGTCTTGTCGAGGGCCTCGCGGAACCGGGCGACTTCCCCGGGGACATCGGCCTCCGCGAGGGGCTTCTCGTCGATGCGGTGGGTCTCGCCGCGCAGGAGCAGGGCCGCCCCGATGGCGATGCCCGGCGAGACGGGGATGCCTTGGATGACGGTTTCCTTGGAGGCCGGGTCCACGGTCAATCCTCGTCGAACTTGCGCACGGCGACAAGGTCGTGGATGGCGGCCATGGCGGCTTCGGCATCGTGGCCGGCGGCGGTGATCCGGATGGTGGCGCCGCAGCCGGCCGCCAGGATGAGCAGGCCCATCAGGCTCTTGCCGTTGACCGTGTCGCCGTCCTTCTCGATGAGGATCTCCGAGGCAAATGTGGCGCAGAGCTGCACCAGCAGCGAGGCCGGGCGCGCGTGCAATCCCAGCGCATTCCGGATCTCGAAGTCCCGGACCAGCTTCAGCGGTTCGTCGCTCATCCCTCACCCATGCGTTGGTCGCCGGAATCCTTGTCGGATCGTGGCAAGACAACAATATAACCGCAATGTGTCGGCATGTAAAGGAGGAGGGGGCGGGCGAGCATCCGGACGGTCAATGCCGGTCGGCGCCTTCCGGTCGGCATCCCGCTGCCGCCTCGACGGTGCGGAGATAGCGGCGGCGGTGGCGGCGGACGGGGTCGGCGACGAGCCGGTGCAGCCGCACATACCAGGGGCGGCGGCGGATCAAATCCTCCTTCGAGACCAGTCCCGGGATGAACTTCCGGCGGTGCTTCATCAGGTGGTAGAGGTCGGAGTCGCGCAAGATGGCGAAGAGGGGCCAGGTCAGCAGGCTGAGCGGGAAGGGGGGCTGGATCCAGGTGATCTGGAAGTCGATCAGGTAGGGGTGGCCGTCATCTCCGGCCAGGATGTTGTCGGGCTTGTTCGTGTCGACGTAGGCCATGCCCCGCGCGTGCATGGCCAGCAGCAGCGCCTCGACCTCGTCGAAAAAGGACGCCGCGACCTCGGCGCCCTCGCGGAGGTCGCATCCGGGGACATACGCATGGAGGATGCCGGTCGCCCCGACCCGCCCGATCCAACGCGGCACCTGGCCCGTGTCCTGGAGTGCCCGGTAGACCCGCTCCTCATGCCGGGCCTCCCAACGCGAAAGCAGGCCATAGGGCAGCCCCAGGTAGGATCCGGGGCGAAAAATCTTCAGCACCGCCAGTTCACCGTTGTCCTCGGCCGCATACAGGCCGGTGGCGGCAAAGAAATCGTGCTTGAAGGTCCGGTGCCGTGTCCAGGTGCGCCCGTCCGCCGCCACCGTCGTCGGCATCGGCTCGCCCCCCAGGGCCAGGAGATGGTGGTAGCGCCTGCGGGCACGGGCTTGATGCGTTGGCTTCATGGCCTGGACTATACCTCGCCAATCCGGCTTGGCCAGGTGGGGCGGGTGAGGGTTTCATGAGTTTCATGGCGGCCGGCCTTGCAATTTTCTGACATCGCAGTATCTGTCCGACTTTTCTGTAACCTCCAGGCGATTGCGGGAGTGAATATGTCCGGACACCGAATCCTGGCCAGATGCGAACTGGCGGAGAACGTCTTGCGGATGCGCGTTGAAGCGCCGTTGATTGCGGCGGAGCGGCGTCCCGGACAGTTCATCATCCTTTCAGTGGACAACGACTTCGGCGAGCGCATTCCGTTGACCATTGCCGACGCGGACGCCGGCGAGGGCTCGATTACGATTATCTTCCAGGTGGTGGGCAAGACGACGCAGCGCCTGGCCGGGCTTGGGGTTGGCGAGCACATCGCCAGCCTGGTCGGGCCGCTCGGCCGCCCCACCCACATCGAACGCTTCGGCACGGTCGTCGGCGTCGGCGGCGGCATCGGCGCCGCCCCCCTGTACCCGATTGTCCAGGGCATGAAGGCGGCGGGCAACCGCGGCGTCGTCATCCTCGGTGCCCGCAAGCGGGAGCTGCTCATCCTCGAGGACGAGATGCGGGCGCTGGCGGATGAACTGATCGTCTGCACGGACGACGGCTCGCACGGCCGCAAGGCCCTGGTCACCGAGCCGCTGCGCGAGCTCTGCGAAGGCAGCCCGAAACCGGACCTGGCGGTGGCCATCGGTCCGCCGGTCATGATGAAGTTCTGTGCCGAGACGACCCGCCCGTTCGCGGTGCCCACGGTCGTCTCGCTGAACACGATCATGGTCGACGGCACCGGTATGTGCGGGGGCTGCCGGGTGACGGTTGGCGGGGAGACCAAGTTCGTCTGCGTCGACGGCCCGGAATTCGATGGCCACCGGGTCGATTTCACCAACATGATGCAGCGCCTGAACGCCTATCGACCACAGGAGCGCGCCGCCCACGAGGGCGAATG
Source organism: uncultured Victivallales bacterium (assembly GCA_964490525.1). Classification (GTDB taxonomy): domain Bacteria; phylum Verrucomicrobiota; class Lentisphaeria; order Victivallales; family CAZBDL01; genus CAZBDL01. The sequence goes on from CAZBDL010000229.1 coordinate 4,314, forward strand.
CAAGCTCGACACCGCTTTGCGGGTAAATCCGAAATCCTAAATCCGAAATCCCGCCAAGGCGGAACAAGTCCGAAATCTGCCCTCTGAAATCTGAAATCTGCCATCCGGATCCCCACCCCATGTCCCACCATCCTGACCCGCAGCGACTGGCCGAGGCGGCGGCGTGCGAACTTCGCAACTTTCTGCCGCGCAAGGACGAACTGAAGCCGAAGGAGCGCCTGGCGATTCCCGCCCAGGAGATGCCGGCGCAGGATCCGGCGGTGCGCCGGGGCAACATCCAGGAGGTGGCCCTCGGCTACGGCGAGGCGCAGGCCCGCCTGGAGGCGCTGCGTTGCCTGCAGTGCAAGAACGCGGCCTGCGTCGCGGGCTGTCCGGTGCGCATCGACATCCCGGGATTCGTCAAGGCGGTGGCCGATGGAGACTACCAGTTGGCGATCGACACGATCAAGCGCAACAGCCTGCTCCCTGCGGTCTGCGGCCGGGTCTGCCCCCAGGAGACCCAGTGCCAGGCCCCGTGCACTGTTGGCAAGGCCCTCAAGGATCCGAACCGCTCGGTCGCCATCGGCCGTCTCGAGCGCTTCGTCGCCGACTGGGAACGCGACAACGGCAAGATCGAGACCCCCGTTGTCAAGCCGGACACCGGCAAGAAGGTCGCGGTCATCGGCAGCGGTCCGGCCAGCCTCACCGTCGCCGCCGACGTCCGCCGCGAGGGCCATGCCGTCACCGTCTTCGAGGCCTTCCACAAGCCGGGCGGCGTCATGCTCTACGGCATCCCCGAGTTCCGCCTGCCCAAGGCGATCGTGCAGATGGAGATCGACACGCTCTCGGCGATGGGCGTGAGGATCGTCACCAACTTTGTCGTCGGACGCACCCGCAAACTGCTCGACCTGATCGAGAAGGACGGCTTCGACGCGGTCTTCGTCGGCACCGGCGCCGGCCTGCCGAAGTTCATGGACATCCCCGGCGAGAACCTGGTCGGGGTCTTCTCGGCGAACGAGTACCTTACCCGGGCGAACCTGATGAAGGCCTACGACGCCAACGCCGACACCCCCATCTACCGGGGACGCCGGGTCGCCGTCCTCGGCGGCGGCAACGTGGCGATGGACGCCGCCCGCACGGCGATCCGGCTCGGTGCCGAAGAGGTCCACATCGTCTACCGCCGCACCGAGGCGGAGATGCCGGCGCGCATCGAGGAGGTCGCCCACGCCAAGGAGGAGGGCGTCGCCTTCCACCTGCTGACCAACGCCAAGCGCTTCCTTGGCGACGACCATGGCCTGGTCACCGAGATGGAGTGCCTGCGCTACGAACTGGGCGAGCCGGACAGCTCCGGCCGCCGCCGTCCCGTCGAGGTCAAGGGCAGCGAGTTCATGATGCCGGTCGACACCGTCGTCGTCGCCATCGGCAACGACTCCAACCCGCTGATCAAGCAGACGACCGACGGCCTGGAGACCACCAAGTGGGGGAACATCGTCGTCGGCGAGGATCAGCAGACCTCGATCCCGCGCGTCTTCGCGGGCGGCGACATCGTCCTCGGGGCCGCCACCGTCATCCTCGCCATGGGCGAGGGCAGGCGCGCCGCCGCCGCCATCAACCGCCTCCTCGCCTGATTCCCCGTCGGCCCGGCTGTTTCGGGCACCGTGGAAAAAATCGCTTTGGCCCTTGAAATTCAACAAAGTTGAATAAAATTATACATGTTGAACAACCCGGGAGGATGTCGGCATGTCCCTTGGCGGCCGGATGCGGACGGTTCGGTTGCGGCAGGGCCGCACGCTGCAGCAGGTGGCGGAGGCGTGCGGCTTCACGCGCAGCCTGCTTTCGAAGATCGAGAACGGGCGGACGTCGCCACCGGTGGCGACGCTGATGAGGATCGCCGCCGCGCTGTCGGTGAAGGCCTCGGTGCTGCTTGACGGCGA
>CAZBDL010000230.1:0-6176 GCA_964490525.1 uncultured Victivallales bacterium
GCGGAAGACCTGGTCGGGCGTCCCGGTCAGGCCCAGGCGCATAGGGAACTCGAGGAGATAGGGCTCGTCGCCCTCGGCCACCGTGTAGGCCCGGATGGGCAGCACCTGGATGCGCGCCGGGCGACGTCCGGCCCCGCGCTCGTCCTGGACCACCACCCCGTCGGCCTGCTGGAACTGGAGCCCGGCGGCGAGGGCGAGGTCGGCCAGGCGGTCGACCGTCCAGACCTGCAGGACCAGTTGATAGGTGTGCGGGGAGGTGGTCTTCTCGCCGAGGCGCAAGACTTCCTCGGCGAGGAAGACGTTGCGGGCAGAGAGCTTCTGCTCCAGGTTGTTGTACTCGTCCTGGAAGTCCAGCCGGGAGACGTCGCGCACGAAGTCGGAGGTCTGCTCGAAGTAGCGCTGGATGCGTTCCTGGAACATGGAGGTGGAGGCCTTGAGCAGGAGCCTGGACTTTGGGCGCATGCCGTTGGCGTCGCGGGCGGTCTCGCCCCGACCGGAGCCTTCCAGCTCCGTCCGCTTCAGCTCCAGCAGGGACGACAGGCGTTCGGGATCGAGGGGCCAGCCGGTCTTGGCCAGGGTGGCACGGGTGCCGGCAATATAGTTGCGATCGGCATTGACCTTGGCCGCCAAGGGTCGGACCGCGGCGAGGTAGATGCCAGCGAGGACGGCGAGGGCACCGACGGTGATGCCGAAGAGGAGGACATGCGGTCGTGGCCAACGGCTCATGGCGACAGGGCCTCCCGACGGACATTCGGCTCGGAGAAGGGCAGGATGAGGACGAACTCCCGCAACCGTTCGCGGCGGAAGTGCTGGTGCAGGGCGGGATTGGCGACGACGCGCGCGGCCCACATGGCGAAGGCAGGAACACGCTCCTGGGCCTCGCCCTCGGGGACAATGTCGACCTTCTCCCCCGGAGATCCGAAGAGATAGGAGTCGTCGAGCTTCTGCTGGATGGCGCGGACGATCTCGTAGTGCTCGCGCTTGCCGGCGCAGAAGGTGTAGCCCGCGAGGAGCAGGCGGTTCGGCTCGGCCAGGGCGCCGACCGGCACCACCGTCTCGAACTCGCGCTGCCGGGCAGGCGGCTCGGTCGCGGCCGGAGCCGCGCCCCATGGCAGTCGGGGTCCCGCGGCGGAGCGGGCGGGGGCGGCCGGGGCATCGGCCCCCGCCTGCCGGAAGCTGGCCTCATCGGCGAGATAGACGAAGAAGGCCTGATCGCCGGCGGCGGCGGCGATTTCGCGGGCGGCGGCGAGGATGCGTCCGGCATGGTTGCCCTTGACGACCAGGGGCAGCATCAGGCGCTCATGGTGGCGGATGGTCTCGACCTGGCGCTCGATCTCCGGGATCAGCTGAGCGCATTGGCCGAGCCGTTCGACCTCGGTGCGCTGGTGCCCGTCGACCAGGCTCAGCCGGCGGTAGCGGCCAAGCATGAGCACGGCCAGCAGCACCAGGCCACAAGCGGCGGCGGCGGCGAGGAAGGGAAAGTTCCGGCGACGCTCATTGGCCCACTGGCGGTCGGCTGGGGTAAGTGAGATGGCAACCACCGCTTTGCCCACCCCCTGGAGGGCCAGCCCATAGGCCACGGCAAGGTCGGGATCAGGTGCCTTGCCGGGCTCCGGAGACGGCCCGAAGACGGTGGCCGGACACCGATGTTCGGCGGCGAGGGCTTCGGCCAGGCCGGCCTGGCGGGCCCCGCCACCACACAGCCAGAGGCCCGCCAGCGGCTGGTCGCGCAGCCCGGCCGTCTCCTGGCTGCGCCATTGCTCGATGGCTCCCGCCAGCTCCGCCTGCAGGGAGCGGGCCATGCGGAGAAGCGGGGCGGTCTTGCGGGTGCCGCCCTCTGGCGGGGCCTCCGCCGCGGTCGCCGCCTCCTGCACGAAGCGTTCCCCCCCCACCATCAGGCTGCCGGAAAAGAGCGGATGCCCCTCGGCAAAGACGACCGCCGTGGAGCTGTCCGCGCCAATGTCGAGCAACAGCTGAGGCGCCTTCTCGCGGACCGTCTCCGGATGAAGGTCGAAGAGGGCATTCAGGGCGGCCAGGCTGTTCATGGTCAGGTCGGCCGCCTGCAGGCCGGCCGACTCCACCAAGGCCAGCCGCTCGCCCACCACCGACTCGCGGCAGATGCCGATGAGCACCGGATTGCGCCGTCCGGCCCCCGGCGGCAGGACCTGGTGGTCGGTGAGGAAACGCTCCTCCGAGATGCCCGAGAGATGGCGCGTCTCGAAGTCGATCATCTTGGCCATGCCACCGCCCGCCGCCGCGGGGAAGTCGCGCACCTGCACCGTGGTCAGGTACTGGGGCAGGCCGGTGCAGGTCTCCGCCCGCCGCCAGCCATGCTGCTGCACCCAGGCGGCGATCCCCTCGCGCAGCTCCTGCTCGTCGAGGATGCCCTCGGCGCTGAGGGTCAGCCGGGCCACCCCGACGACCTCTGGACGCCGCTCCACCAGCCTCAGGCGGACGCCCTTGACCGTCCGGGTCCCGACATCCAGCCCCAGGGCCACGGGGCGATGGTCTCTCCCGAACAGCATAGGGCGCATCCCTGTACCCGGGTTAGCGATGGCGAACGGCGGACGATCAGCGCCCGGCCTCGGGGTTGAACTCGACATACTCCCCGGAGGTGTCCAGGATCCTGGCCGTGACGAAGATCAGCAGGTGGTTGGGCTGACGGTTCTTGCTTTTGTGTCCGAAGAGCGTCCCGACCAGGGGGATCTGGCTAAGCAGGGGAATCTGATAGGTGTTGTCCTGCTCGGTGTCGGTGACCATGCCGCCGAGGATGACGGTCTGGCCGCTCTCGATGACGACCACCGTGTCGACGACGTTCTCGCTGCTGCGCGGCAGGCGTGCGGTGATGAACTCGTCGAAGCCGAGGAACTGGACTATTTCGGGGCGGAGGTGGAGCATGACCTTGCGCCCGTCGAAGCCGATGGCCGGGCGGACGATGAAGTTGATGCCGGTCTCCAATTCCTGGACGGAGCCGACGGGGACCGGCTGGCTGACCGCGACGCCGCCCTCGTTGGGCACGGTCTGCAGCTCGTATTCCTCGTAGTAGCGGATGGTGTCGCCGCGCCGGATGAGCGCCGTCTGGTTGTTGAGGACGGTGACACGCGGGGCGCTGACGCTACGCACGGAGGTCAGCTCGTCGAGGGCATGGATGACCATCTCATACTCGACGCTGCCGATGACGCCGGTCAGGGCCAGGTTGCCGTCGTCGGGGAAGTTGCGCAGCAGGTTGTTGTCGATGGTCATGACCTTGTGGGTATCGGTCTCCGAGCGGTGCGGCTGGACCTGGGCCAAGTTGTAGCCCAGCTCGAAGAGGTCGGTTTCGGAGATGTTGACGAAGCGGGCTTCGATGAGGACCTGGCGAACTTCGCGGTCAAGGAGCTCGAGCAGGCGCTCGACGGCGCGGAGGTTCTCGCGGGTGTTGCGCACCAACAGGACATTGCGATTGCGGTAGATGCGGTAGGAGGAGCCCGGCGGACCGGCCTCGAGGAACGTCGCCAGGGCATCGTCCAATTCGCCGGCCCCGCCGCCGCCACCCTCGCCCCCTTCCGCGGCACCGCCCCCGCCGGCGACAAACTCGTTGCCGGGGCCGCCATCGATCATCGGGATGAGCCCGCTGCGAAGCTTGAAGATGCGGGTCTCGAGCTGCGGCCCGGCATCATCGGCGTCGGTGCCGGCCGTGACCCAGATCATGTTCTCGCCCAGATGGAAGGCGATGCCGAGGTTGCGCGAGATGTAGCTGAGCAGTTCGCGCAGGGGGACCTGGTCGACCTTGACGGTGAGGCGCTGCTCGGAGTCCAGGGCCGTGTCGGCGACGATGTTCAGGCCGGCCAGGTCGCTCAGCGCCAAGACCACCTCCTGCACCCCGGCGTCGCGCAAGTCCATGCTCACCTTGCGGTTGACCAGGTCCTCCATCGGCCCGGGCGGCACCTGGAAGGACATGTCCTCGCCATCCACGGTCACCGTCTTGCCGTAGGTGGGCGGCACCAGCAGGCGCTCCTCGGCCTCGACGATCGCCAGGCGCTGCGAGCGGTCCTTGGCCAGGGCCAGGTCCTGGCGGAACTTGCCGATCTCGATGTCGGTGAGGAGCTGCTCGAACTCGACCGGATAGGCGGTGCGGCCCTGGATCTGGGTCAGGCAGTCCAGCGCCCGGTCGGGATCCTCCTGGTCGAGGAACTTCCGCGACTGGTCCATCAGCGCCCGCTGCTCGGCCGGCGGCACCTCGTAGGCCGCGTGCGGATCGAGCGGCGGGATCTCCGGCTCCGCCTGGCGGCAGCCGACAAGGATCAGCAGCAAGGCCAGGCCGGCCAGCGTCGAGAAGCAACGGATCATGCCCTGCCCTTCCGGTTCAATCGGTTCCCTGTCCGAAGTCACGCGGTGCCCGTCACGGCGACCAGACGCCATCCTCCCACTTGCCCCGGCTGAGGAAGAAGTTGCCGGCGAAGCCCACGTTGAGGACGGGCGCCTCTCTGTTGGGGATGTGGTTGGAGGGCGAATACTTGTCGACATGGCGGAGATGCCAGAAGCAGCGGATCACCGGGAACATCGTCGGATCGTAACCCTCGCCGACCGGATGGGTGCCGTCGCCCCCCTGCTTGAGCTGGATGTTCTTCAGCTGCGCCCAGGTGTAGCTACCGCTCAGCCCGGAGCCGTCCAAGTTCCAGTCGCACTCCGCATCGGTGAACTCGTAGAAATAGCTGACATTGCCCGCCACGAGGTTGGGGTTGACGTTGAGGCCGACGTTCCCCTCGCGGTCATAGGTCTCGCTGTGGTCGTCGTCGATCCGCGCCTTCCAGGCGGTGGCCGGCGTGCCCGCCGGATTGAGGTCGCCCGGACAGCGCAGGACATGGGAGGTGGAAAGGTACTGCGGATAGAGATGGGAGATCCAAGGGACGTCGGCGTTGTTGTAGTCCTGCTTGTACATCGCGATCGCCAGGCCCACCTGCTTGAGGTTGTTGGTGCAACTCGCCTGGCGGCCGCGGGCGCGGGCCTTGCTCAGGACGGGAAACAGCAGGGCCACCAGGATCAGGATGATGGCCCCGACCACCAGCAGCTCGATCAGGGAGAATCCCGACCGGAACGGATCACGCCGAGGCCTCGGGATCATGCGCAGAACCTCTCTGTTCGGAACCGGACAATACCACAAAACGCCTGCCCCCGTCGGTTTATTGCTCAGAAACATAGTCCGCCATGGCGATTTTCGCGAATGCCGGGAGCGTTTCCGGGAGCGGCGGCGGGAAAACGGGCCGACGGCGCCATCGTCAGGACACCGCGAACGCCGCGGTCAGGCACTGCTCGGCGGCCAAGGTATAGCCGCCTCCCGGGGCCAAGGCCGCCGCCATCCCGGGCACCACCCCCGCCAGGTCGGCGACCGGGGTAAGCGGCAGGTCCGGACAGTTCGGGAAGATCACCGTCTTGCCGGGGAAGCGGGCGTTGGCCACGCCCTCCAGTCCTTCCTTCAGGGCATGCATGCCACCGACCGCGGCCAAGGCGGTGGAGGGATCGAGGCGTCCGGCCTCGACTAGGGAGAGGGTGTGCCGCAGATGGGCGGTGAGGCTGCCGCTCGAGCCGATGAAGCGGGCGCCGCGCCGGACGATCGCGCCGACGTCGAGGCTGCCCTCCTGGCCGGCCGGGATGCCGGCGAAGATGTTCATCAGGCCGTCGCGGCCCAGGTGCCGGGCGGCGGCATTGACCACGGGGATGACCGGCACGAGCATGACGATATCGTCAAAGCCCTCCGGCGCAAAGGTCGCCACCGCCTGGGCGAAATCCTCGGGGGTCGGGAACTGCTTGGGATTGAGGGTTTCAAAGACGATGCCGCGCTCCCGGATGCGCGGGGCGAGCAGGCGCCGGACGGCGGCGATGCGGCTGTCGTCGAGGTCGCTGACCAGGATGCGCGCGGGGCCATCCTCGGCCTCGACGGCCAACTGGGTGTGCATCTGGCCCATGGCTCCGGCGCCGCCGGGCAGCCAGCAGCTTCCGCCGCGCTTCAGGGCGCTGCGGACGTTGCGGCCGTAGGCGGCGCCCAGTTCGTGGCCCGGGTCGCCCTGCTGGAACCATCCGCGATAGTGGATGCTGCCCAGGTCGAACGACCAGGCTTCTTCGGGATACTCGCCGATCAGGTTCACCACCGCGTTGCGGGCGGCAAGCCGCGCCAGCCGCTCGGTCTGGCCGCGGGG
>CAZBDL010000231.1:0-6163 GCA_964490525.1 uncultured Victivallales bacterium
AAATGTAAAATGCTTATGATAAACAATATATCTTACTCCGACCGCGATAGAGGTCACATGGGCAACCCGCTCACTCGCGAGGAGAACGGCCAGGTGCGGGAATACACGTTCAACGAGGTCAACCAGTTCGCCACGGTCGCCGCACCCGGGACCACCGACGTGTCCGGCCGGGTGTCCCCGGATCTCGCCGGGCTGTTCGCCGTCACCGTCAACGGCCAGCCCGCCGACGTGGACGCCGCCGGCAACTTCGTCCGCGCTGACGTGCCGCTCGCTTCCGGCGAGAACCAGATCGCCGTCCAGGCCACCGACAGGTATGGCCGGACGGACAGCGATGTCCGCACCGTCACCCTCGCCGCCGCGCCCACATTCACCTACGATGACAACGGCAACACCACCGGCGACGGCCTCTGGACCTACACTTGGAACGACGAGAATCGTTTGATTTCCATCCTGTCTTATCCTGTTAATCCTGTCAAAATTGAATTCTCCTACGACGGCCTCGGCCGCCGCCGCACCAAGCTGGTCTATTCCTGGGATGACAATACCAGCGACTGGACCCTGGATTCCACCACCCGCTTCGTCTACGACGGCAACAACCTCGTCGCCGAGCTCGACGGCCTTGACGACGACGCCATCCTCCGCAAATACGTCTGGGGCCTCGACCTCTCCGGCACGCTCAATGGCGCCGCAGGCGTCGGCGGCCTCCTCGCCGTGTCAACCTCTTCGGCAACCTTCTTCCCCACCTACGACGCCAACGGCAACATCACCGCCTACCTCGACGCCAGCGACAATGCTGTCTACACCGCCGAATACTCCCCCTTCGGTAAAGCCTTCAACGAAACCGGCACCGCCCCCTGCGCATTCGGGTTCTCCACCATCTACCGCGATCAGGAGACCGGATTCCTCGCGTACCGATTCCGCTATTATGATCCCAATTTGGGCAGGTGGTTGAGCCGGGATCCGATTGGGGAATGGGGCGGAGTGAACCTGTATGGGATGGTCGGGAATGATGCAGTGAACTACACGGATTACCTTGGTTTGGAGGTTACTCGCGATGCAGTAATCAAATATTCACAGCTTATGCAAAATATTCGCAATTGGGAAAAGAATGAGTTCGACGATTGCACATCATGCGAGGATCGGCTGGAAAAATTCAGAGACAAAATACACTCCAATGCCAAATTCGGAAGCAACGGCTCCTTTAGTTCGGATGCCGGTTCCGGAGAAAGCGACTTGAACGAACTGGGTTGGCACTATCTTCATACGAGCGAAGGCTGGATTGACTTCGGGCACTTTTCTAATGCGGCCTATTATCGGCAAAGTTGGTGGTCCTTGCGCAGTGAGACCGGCGTAAAAGTCGGCGGGCATTTGGTTGAAGCAGGCCAATCTTTATCGGCTTTAGTTCCCGGCTTTCCGACTGCATCAAAAACCAGTGCAATGACAAGAGAAGACTATAGAAGCAATAGGCTCGGCGCGGAATTTGGCAGCTACGTGAGGGACCAAGGAGACAAATGTAAGTCTCTGGCCGATGCGCTGGAGAAGTTCCTAGGCTCATACAATCCGAGTGAAAATCCCGAACTGACTGCAGAAGACTATCGGGGGTTGCCTAGATCGCAAAAGATATTGGATCAACGAGGATATTCCCGGAATCTGTTCAATGCTGTAAAAAATACATTCTTGCACGGGTACAGCGGATTTTATGGGACCGTGTTTACCCCTTCACATCCGAACGAATAATTGAGGTGTTACATGAAACGGTTTTTCTGTTTGCATGCCATAGCGTACATAACGCTCGTATTGACAGGATGCAATGAGTCGTATTATGCTCGTTACACGGCAGGGCCGATTCAAGCCATCGGCAACAAGGAACAACTTTGGCTTTTTCTGGAAATGGATAGACTGGTAACGCGGAGCTCCTCTGTGTACGACGCTCCATCAACCTACCCGGCCGGCCATTTTCAGGAGATTCTTATACTTGACAGCAAAGGATTAAAAGAGCAAATCAAGATCCTCCCCAAAAACAATATTGATAGTGTAACGTTTCATCCCAATAATACGATCATATTCAGCGAAAAAGAAAAGATATACATTTATTCAATTGAATCGATGGATTTCAAGGATTCATTATTCCGCTGGGATGCTGCAGAAAAAAGATTCCTTCTCTTGCCGTACGACATAGGCAACGAGATGTTAAATTTGGGATCACCCTCATCATCCACCCCGCTTGGTGATATAATAGAAGCAGTTAAATCCCGTTCTCAAGTTGATGGCTGGGATTTCTACTACAGTGATACAAAAATTAGCGATATAAAGATAGGTGGTGATCAATTTTCGTGGAATGGCATTGCGCTTACAGTATCGGTCAAGAACGAAGAGGAATATTTTGAGATCATAATCGATGCGCAACCCAAAGGCAGTGGTTATCCTATATTACTGAAATACAATAGGGAGCCGAAGCTATTGGATTCAACGGAATATGAGAGCCGACGTGAAGAATACGGCCATCCAAAATAGTCCAATCCAGGGAGAGCAGAACCCCCTCGCCGCCGCGCCCACATTCACCTACGATGACAATGGCAACACCACCGGCGACGGCACGTTCACGTACACCTGGAACGACGAGAACCGTTTGATTTCCATCCTGTCTTATCCTGTTAATCCTGTCAAAATTGAATTCTCCTACGACGGCCTCGGCCGCCGCCGCACCAAGCTGGTCTATTCCTGGGATGACAATACCAGCGACTGGACCCTGGATTCCACCACCCGCTTCGTCTACGACGGCAACAACCTCGTCGCCGAGCTCGACGGCCTTGACGACGACGCCATCCTCCGCAAATACGTCTGGGGCCTCGACCTCTCCGGCACGCTCAATGGCGCCGCAGGCGTCGGCGGCCTCCTCGCCGTGTCAACCTCTTCGGCAACCTTCTTCCCCACCTACGACGCCAACGGCAACATCACCGCCTACCTCGACGCCAGCGACAATGCTGTCTACACCGCCGAATACTCCCCCTTCGGTAAAGCCTTCAACGAAACCGGCACCGCCCCCTGCGCATTCGGGTTCTCCACCATCTACCGCGATCAGGAGACCGGATTCCTCGCGTACCGATTCCGCTATTATGATCCCAATTTGGGCAGGTGGTTGAGCCGGGATCCGATTGGGGAATGGGGCGGAGTGAACCTGTATGGGATGGTCGGAGCACTCTATCGCGGTCGGAGTAAGATATATTATTAATATAGAAAGAGATACGCATAACATATGATTCTAATTACGCAAGGGCATGCAAATATTTGCCATCATTTTTGCAATTTTGGATTTATGGCATGGTAATGGTGGTCGGCGGGGCTCAGAAATTACGGGCTTAAGTTGATCTCCCGTCTGGGGCGGTTCGTTGCCGCCAAGGAGGCGTTGGTCGAAGATCGAATAAATGCTACCATAAATTCATGTCCCCGGGATTCCGGTTATGGGGTTATAGTAGCGCCATGAAACTCATGTCCAGGTTGGGCGAGAGGCCGGTCGGCGTTTTTCGGCCTGGTCCCTGCCGCGGTGTGCTTCGGCTGGCGGGCCTGAGCCTCCTGGCCATGTGGTGGCCCGACCTGGCGGCCCAGGTCGAATATCGGGTGGTGGCCGATTCGGTCTTCGAGGTGTCGTCGGAGGTGCTCGGGGAGGGGGTGTTGTTCCATGCCCGCCCCAGGGTGTACATCCTCGACGGCAATGGCAAGACCTTGCGCGCCAAGGTGCTGGACCGCCCGGCGGATTTCGCCGGGGGGCGCAATGCCGTGCGCTGCCAATGGCGCCGGGTCGTGGCTCCCGGCACCTATGCCCTCCAGGTCCGCCCGGCGGGAGGCGAGGCCGCCGTCGAGGTCACCCCGTCCTTTCAGGTCATGGCTCCGGTCATCGACACGATCACCCCGGAATGGGCTGCGGGCGGGGCCACGGTGACGGTCGCCGGGCGGTATTTCGGCTCGCGCCCGCGGCGTCTCCTCCTGGAGATCCCGGGACGGCGGCGGACAGTCCTGCAGCCCGTCAAGCCCTATGCCCATCCGGACGAGCGGGGAAACCCCGGGAGGAGCGCCATGGCGCTGGAGACCGGGGCCAGCGAGTTGACCTTTGTCGTTCCGCAGGGGTTTGGCGAGCCGGTTCCGGCGATGGTGGTGGTGGCGGCGCGCTCGGGATCCGCCGAGATCCCCTTCTACCCGGACCGGTACGACTTGCGGGATTATAGTCTGGTCACCCCGGTCAAGAACCAGTGCGGCCTGCGCGACGACGGCGTCTCGGACGTCGGCAAGTCCGTCGGGCTGTGCTGGGCCTTCGCCGCCCTCGCCGCCTTCGAGAGCAGCCTGCTGAAGCAGGGGCATCAGACGGCTCCGGAGGCGGACGGCGCCAACCTCTCGCCGTGGTACCTGGGCAACCACATCGCCTACAATGGCCATCCGCTGAAGTTCAATGCCGACCTGTGGCTCGATCCAGTCGAGCTTGAGCCCCCGACGGCCTACGGCTATATCGAGCTGGACAAGCCGGGCTGGGGCGGCGGGGGCGGGCACTGGGTCTGTGACTATCTCAACGGCGGGTCGTCCGTGGTGCTCTGGAAGGACGCTCCCATGCCCAACGAGGCGATGACCCGATGCGAGGATCTGGAGGCGCCCGCCCCCTTGCCGTCCTGCGGATATCTCGCCCAGGACATGTTCCTCTACGAGCCTGACGACTTTCCGTCCCCGGAGGCCTTCCGGCTGGCCATCAAGAAGGCCGTCCTGGAGCATGGCGCCATCCAGTCGTACGTCCATCTCGATGGCATCGACGTGGCGGGCATCGAGCGGCAGGTGGTCAGGGACGGGGACGGCGCCGTGGTCGCGGAGTACGTTGGCCATCGCTTCATGGACAAGGTCAACCACAACTACTACTTCCACGAGGTGGATACCCCCGGTGGCCTGATCCATGCCGTCTGCATTGTCGGCTGGGACAACCATCGCGTCATCGACATCGACGGCCATGTCGCCACCGGGGCCTGGCGGGTCAAGGACTCGAACGGGACGAATACCCATGACCAAGGGTACTATTGGGTCGCCTTTGACGATGCCGTCTTCCTCAAGTCCCGGGGCGAGGTGAGCTGCTTCGCCATGGGCTTCCGGGCCCATCCTGGCACCGGTTACCGGCATCCCGCGCGCCATCAGACGCATGCCGGCGCCCTCAGCCGCATCGGCGACGGCGCCGACGCCTTCTACTGGTACCTCCAGCATGAATCGGCGGCGGGCTACCCCCTCGGGATGAGCACCATGGCCTGCGCTCAGTTCACCGCCGATGGCGACGAGACGCTCAAGGCGGTCGGCATCGTGACCATGAACCGCCACGAGGAGGTGACGGTGTCCGTCCACCGGAACCAGCCGTTTCCTCCCGCGCCCAAGGCGCGCCCGATCCGCACGCAGACCTTCCAGGTCGAGGAGAAGGGTTATCACCTGCTCGACCTGCGCCGTCCCCTCCGTCTGGCCGATGGCGACACCCTGACGGTGGTCGTGGCCTTTGCCCACCGCCCGGGCAACGAGCATCCGCTGGTCTACGTTACCGATGCCGAGGCGGACATGCCGACGACCCACTGGCAGTTCTCCGGCGCGACCTCCTGGTGCGACTTCCCGGCGGACAGCGCCTTCTACCTGCAGGCGGTCATGGCCGACGACTGAGGTCCCCGCGCCCGGGGCGCGGCCTTGCCGCGCCTGGGCATAGGCGGCCGACGGGACGATCAGTGCGCCGCCATGTCCCCGGTCAAGACGGTTCGGTCGGCGGCGAACTCCGTCATGGCGAAGCGGAGGCGCTGGTCGAGGCTGCCGAGGGTGTCGCGGCAGGCTTCGGTCCGCTGCAGGCGCGGCAGGAGCGGGGCGTGGTTGGCGATCTGGATATTGAGTCCGGGGCGCGCGTTCAGCTCGAGCAGCACGGGGCCGCGGTTGCGGTCGAGCACGAGGTCGACGCCGACATAGCCGAGGCCGGTGCCTTCGGCGCAGCGCACAGCCATGGCGAGCAGCGCCTCCCAGCCTGGAATGCGCACCCCGGCGATCGGGTTGCCGGTATCCGGGTGGTGGTCGACCGGCTCGTTGCGGCATACCCCGCCGAGGGTGATCCCGGTGGCCAGGTCGAGTCCGGCCCCGACTGCGCCCTGGTGGAGGTTCGCCTTGC
>CAZBDL010000232.1:0-6152 GCA_964490525.1 uncultured Victivallales bacterium
AGGGGACATAGAAGCGCTTCAGGGCCTGGGGGATGAACGCCGCCAGGGCCATCAGGATGAGGAAGAGGACGATGAAGGTCAGTCCGCTCACTTATCGGAGGTCTCCGCAGTCCCCCCCCGGATGATCTTGCGGCGGAGTCCTGGCGGCAGGCTGGCGCCGTCCTCGCCGTATTGGGCGCCTTCTCCGCCAGGGTGGCGGGCGGCCCGCTCGCGGCGGATCTCTTCCATGCGTTGGCGCGCCTGCTCGACGGCGGCCTTGCGGTCGCCGGGGGTGCCGTCGCCCGGCGGCGGGGCGGCCGGATCGGCCGGGGGCGAGAGGGTGACGATCGCCTCCTGGCGCTGGGCCTGGGCGCGGCGCTGGATGCTGGCCTTGCTGTTGCGGTCGAGCTTCAGCTCGTACTCGCGTCCGCCGGCGCCGAGGGTGGCCTGGTTGGCGGCGGGATCGACGCCGACGAGCTTGAATCCCTCGATGTCGTCGGGGCCGCCAACCGTGAAGTAGCGCTTCTTGAGCTTGCCGCTGCGGTCGTGGATGATGGCGCCATGGCTTTGTCCCATGCGCACGATGCCGAGCAGTTCGAGCTGCTCGAGCTTCTTGCGCTGGGCGTCGGTCACGGCGGCCGTCTTGTCGGCGGGAGCCGCCGCCACCTCGCCCCGCCGGGGATCGAAGAGGTCGTCCTTGCTGATCGCCGCCACGGCCGTCACCGGGCGCGGGTCGCGTCCGTCAAGCCGCCCGGCGGGGTTCACCGAGGGCTGCCTCGGGCGGGCCGCGAGGATCGCCGGGGGCGGAGGCGGACGATGCCGCAGGTGGGCCGCGCCCAAGAGCACGATGCAGGCGAAGACCAGCACATTCAGGAGCAGGAGAAATCCCTTCATGGCATTCTTCGCCTCGCCTTGTTTCAAGGGGCCGTCCGCGGGGACTACTCTACTGCCTTGCGCCCTTCGGGGCAAGCCGGGGTTGCAGTTCGGGTGAAGGCGGGTCTATTACCTCCGAACCGTCTCGGGTAGGGGATCGTCCAGCCATGAACTTCCAGTGTCCATTCTGCTCCTTTATCCTCCGCGACCTCGACCGCTCCCTGCTGGGGCGCAAGGTCGAGTGCCCGAACTGCGGCGGCAAGAGCCATATCCCGAACAACCCTTTCGACGAGGGGCGGGTGGTCGGGGACTACATCATCAAGCGCAAGATCGGCGAGGGCTCGGTCGGCGCGGTCTATCTGGCCCAGCAGATCTCCCTCGACCGGGCGGTGGCCCTGAAGATCCTCTCGGAGAAGTATGCCTCCAACGAAAAGGGGCTGGCCTCGTTCCTGCAGGAGGCCCGCGCCGCCGCCCAGCTCAACCATCCCAACCTGGTGCAGGCCTACGGAGTCGGGCGCGAGGAGGATGCCTGCTACATGGCGATGACCTATCTGAAGGGAGACACCCTGAAGATGCGCCTGAAGCGGGACAAGAAGATCCTGGTGGACGAGGCGCTGCACATCGCCCAACAGGTGGCGGAGGCCCTGCACTACGCCTGGACGGAGGCGGGCATCATCCATCGCGACGTCAAGCCGGACAACATCATCATCACCGACGACGGGCTGGTGAAGCTGACCGACCTCGGCCTGGCCATCCGCCAGAAGGACTGGCACGAGAACCTCGACGTCTCCGGCAGCCCCTCCTACATGAGCCCCGAGCAGTTCGAGGGCAAGGCCCTCGACTCGCGCAGCGACATCTACAGCCTGGGGGTCACCCTCTATCAGATGCTGTCCGGGCGGTTGCCTTTCGAGGCGGACACGGTCAAGGCGGTCGCCAAGCAGCACTTCTACGACGAGCCCCCGCCGCTGCAGAAGCTCGACCCGATGATTCCGGCCAAGGTCGCGGCCCTGGTCCGCAAGATGATGGGCAAGACCCCCGAGGAGCGCTTCCAGTCGATGGAGGACCTGCTCAAGGAGATCTGGGACATCCGCCAGAAGACGGCACCGGACCGCGAGCTGGTGCCGGACGTCCACACCATCTCCCTGAAGCGCCTGGACTACGACCTGCAGAAGATCTCGCAGAAGAAGAAGATTCAGGCCAAGAAGGTCCACCGCGAAGAGATTCGCCACGAGAGCAGCTACCTGCTGGTGCTGATCATGGTCGGGGTGGTCTTGGTGCTGGTGGCGGGGATCGCCTATGCGGTTCACCACCATGGCGTGGTGCAGCTCCGTGGCAAGCAGGTGCTGCTGGATGCGGTTGCCGCCCGCCTGGAGGATCCGGCGGAGGCGCCGGAGGATATCCTGACGGCCTGCCAGCAGTCGATCGCGGCTTTCGGCGCGCCCCGGGGCGCGGCGCAGCGTGCGCTCCGGGCGGAGCTGGAGGTGATGCATCAGCGGATCCTCAACCTGAGGCTGTCGCGCCTGGCCGAACAGCAGCAGGCGCAGCTGGCGGCTGGCGGGGTGGCCCGCGAGCAGGAGGTCAAGGCCTTGTCCACCCGGGAGTCCGCGCTGGCCGAACGACTGGCTGCCGTCGAGAAGACGGCCGCCGAACAGGAGGCGGCCCTCCGGCAGGCGTTGGCCGCCGCCGAGCAGGATCGACTGGCGGCCCGGGAGGAGCTGGTCCGGCTTCGTGCCGAACTTGCGGACGCGGTTGCCGCACATGAGCAATTGTGGCAGGGCGACCTGCGGGTGCGCGTCTATTCGCTGCTCCGCCAGGGACGCTTCCGCGAGGCCGCCGCCATCCTGCGGACGGCCACCGAGGCCAATCCGGACCATCGCGAACTCCTCGAGCCGATGGCTGGCCGCATTGAGCGCATGGAGAAGCTCCACCAGGCCTTCACGGCCAGCGGCGCACGCTTCCAAGGGCTGGCCCTGGCGGAAGGGCGGGTGACGCGGATCGCCGACGGCAAGGTTTCGTTGCAGGACAGCGGCAACAGCTTCCTGTCCCTGCCATGGCAGTCGCTGTCGCTGGACAGCCTTCACCTGCTGGGGCAGAAGCTCTATCCGGAGGTCGACGAAAGCCACCTGAAAGCGGAGATCGCGATCCTGGCCGGCCGCCTCGGCGAGGCCCGCAGGCTGCTGCCCGAATCCGAGGAGATGAGGCGGGTCTGCGATGCCATCTGCCGGTCGTCGGTCGAGCAGGTGCGCCTGCTGCTTGAGGTCGACCGCAAGAAGGCGGCGGCCAAGGCCAGCTTTCTGATGCGCGAGTTTGCTGGCATTCCCGAGTTTGCCGAGAATTACGAGGGCGAGTTGCGCAGCCTGTTCGCCCCCGGCGAGACGGGGAACGCCACGCCTTGACGCGGTGTCTCGCCAAGCATCGTTCACGGCTTGCCACGGAGCGGTCCGCCATGGGTGTCGATGCTTCCGGATGCCGCGAGGTCTGGCTGGCCCGTCCACGCGGGTTTTGCGCGGGGGTCTGCCGGGCGCTGGAGGTGGTCGAAGCGGTCTTGGCGCGCTTCGGCCCGCCCGTCTACGTGAACCACGAGATCGTCCACAATGGCCACGTCGTCGAGGATTTGCGGCGGCGCGGCGTGGTCGTGGCCGACGACCTTGCCGAAGTGCCGCCGGATCGGCCCCTGGTCCTCAGTGCGCATGGGGTCTCTGCCGCCTTCGCGGACGCGGCGCGGCGACGCGGCCTGACCGTCATCGACGCAACCTGCCCGCTGGTCGCCAAGGTCCATCGGCGGGGACAGCGGGCGGAACGGGCCGGGCGGACGGTGGTGCTGATCGGGCATCGTGACCATCCGGAGGTCGCGGGAACCCTCGGGCGGCTCAAGGGCCCAGCCCATGTCGTGGAGACGGCGGCGGACGTTGCAGCCTTGCCGCCGTTGCCTGGCGACAGGATCACGGTGCTGACCCAGACGACCCTGACGGCCGAGGATGTGGTGGAGGTGCTGGCGGCCTTGCGGCGGCGCTTTCCCGGGGTGCGGGCGGGAAACGACGTCTGCTATGCCACCCGCAACCGGCAGCTGGCCGTGCGGCGCCTTGCCCAACACTGCGAGGTGATCCTGGTGGTGGGATCCGGACGCAGTTCGAATTCCCGGCGCCTGGTCGAAGTGGCGCACCGGTCGGGCGCGACGGCGCACCTGGTGGAGACCGCCGACGAGGTCTGCGGCGCATGGCTGGCCGGGCATCCGGCGATCGGCATTGCCGCCGCCGCCTCGACGCCCGAATGCCTGGTGACGGATCTCGTGGAACGCTTGCGCGCCCTGGGCTGGACGTCCGTGCGCGAGCAGCCCGAGGACGCGCCGGAGGCGACCGCCTTCACCCTGCCGACGATTCCCTGACGGGGCATGCCCTCAGAAGAGATCCTTGACGCCCTTGATCAGGCTGTCCGTGCCTTCCTTGACCCCGTCGCCCACCGCTTTAAGGTCATCGGTGCGGATATTCCCCGCATTGGCGACCGCCCTCATGATGGCCTGGTAAAGGGCGGTGAAGATCTCCTCGGCGGCCTCGCCGGTGGTGGCGCCGTCCGGCTCCTTGCCGATGCCGGTCAGGTGGATGTCCGGCAGGGGCAGGCGGCTCCCGGCGCCAATGCCCGCCACCCCGGCATGGAGGGCGACGGCGCCATTCTGCAGGCGGAGGTCGTCGATCTGCACCTTCTTGGCGGGCTTCCCGGAATCCTTTTCCGCCCCTTCGGCGGGACGCGCGGCTGCCTCTTTCTGCTCCTGCTGCGAGAAGGCCTCGACGTTCCGCTTGATGCGCCCGATGTTGCTCTCGGTCAGCTTGGTCTCGTAGCTGACCTGCAGGCCGTCGACCAGGATCTCGCGGATGACGATGCGCTCGGAGAACAGGCTGGCGATGTCGACCGTGACCTTCAGTTCGCCGAGGCGGAAGGCGTGCTCCTCCCGGTAGCCCTCGGGGTTGCCGATGGTGAAGTCGCGGACGACCAGGTTGCCGGTCAGGGGGTTGAGCCCAAAATGGCCCATCGCCGCCGGGGTGCCGGTGATCTTCGGCAGGACCGTCGCCACCCCCGCCTTGGCAAGGTGCCCAAGGAAGGCGAAGAGCAGGACGACCGCCACCAGCAGCAGGGCCACCATGGCGACGGGGATCAGGTACCAGCGGCGCTTTAGGGTCTTGGCGAGGCTCATGGCCGGGCTCCTTGCTTACTAATGGTCTTAGATAGTCTTGACGCCATCAAGTCAATAGCGATAGCCATCCCGCAGAGAGGCAGACTTGCCCGTGTATCCTCGTTCTCGTCCTCGTCCTCGTCCTCGATTCTGTTTCACTCGCCATCGAGGACGATTCTGCTTTGTCAAGTGGCATTCGATTATCAGGGAATCGGCTGGCTTTCGTTCGCCGCACCGCCTGGTTCTGGGATCCCAATGGCCCTCTGAATCAGGGTGATCTCGTGAGGCGGTTCATGATTTCGCAGAATAGTGTCTTGTTATTCGGTTTTCCGGGAAAAGTTCAACCGGCAGAGGTAATGTAGGGAGCGGATCTCGGAAGTCAAGGTGGGGCTGGTTTTGTTGGCGAAACGGCTCTTCGCGTGTCTTGGCGAAGTCCAAGGGGCGAAGCCAGATCCTCGGCGAGTCCGTCGGCAGATGGACGAGGACGAGGACGAGGACGAGGACGATTCTCCCACTCCGCGTTCCCCATTCCGCATTCCGCATTTCCCCCTACTCCCCCTGCCCCATGACGCTCCGCTCAATCGCGGAGGGCGAGGTGGTGGGCCTGGATCTCGGGGGTGCGGTCGGCGATGTTGGTGAAATGGTCGCCGACCTTCTCGAGTTCGCCGATCATCTCCAGGAAGACGATGCCGGCGACGACCTTGCACTTGCCCTTCTTCATGCGGGCGACGTGGTTCTTCTCCATCTTCTTGCTCAGGCGGTTGATGCGCCGTTCGTCGCGCAGGGCCTGGATGATGTCCTCGCGATCCGTATGGGCCAGGCCGGAGAGGACGTGGTCGGCCTGGTCGCTGAGCCAGCCCCACAGCTCGCGCAGTTCGTCTTGCGCGTCCTCGGAGAGCCGGTGCTTGCCCTTGGCCAGGCGTTCGGCCAGGGCGACGATGTTTTCGGTATGGTCGGCGATGCGCTCGGCATCGTTGGCGCAGTGCATGAGCAGGGGAATGATTTCCGCCTGATGCTCGGGCAGGCGCCGGGTCGAAAGCTGCACCAGGTAGTCCGTGACCTCCGTCTGCAGCCGGTCGATCTCCTCCTCCCGCTCGGCCAGGGCGGCCGCGGCGGCGGGGTCGGTGCGCCC
>CAZBDL010000233.1:0-6135 GCA_964490525.1 uncultured Victivallales bacterium
GGTGACGAATGCCGAAAACTTCAGCCGGTACGACGCCTACACCTGCAATGTCCGGACGCGCCATCTCAGCGCGCGGCAATTGTACCGGATCCTGCGCCTGGAGATGCTGCGCAGCTTCCTCTACCTGCCGGTGGTTCTGGGCAACCGGCTCATCCGGCACTTCGGCTGGCGCTTTGTCGCCGCCATGGCGTGGCATCCAGCCATCATCCTCTGGCAGGCGCTGACGGCCGGCCACGCGGGACGGAGGGACGACCTGTGATCCAGCCGTTGCGCATCGTGCTGGTGATCGACGACATCGGCGTCGGCGGCACCCAGACCTGGCTCCGTCACCTGGCCACGGGCCTGGCCGGGCGCGGCCACGCGCTGCGCATCTACGTTATCCGCCGCATCGTCCATCCCGCGAATTTAGCGGCGCTGAGGACCGTCGCCGACGTCCGGATCCTCGGCGAGGCCCGCTTCCGCCTGCTCTACGGTTTTGCGCTGCTCTGGCGCGACCTCCGCGCCTGGCGTCCAGACGTCGTCCAGACCCAGCTGCCGACCTCCGACTGGATCGGGCGGTTGGTGGCCCGGGCGGCCGGCGTGCCGACGGTGATCTCCTCGGTGAGGGTGCGCAGCCTCGACAAGCCCTGGTGGCAGTTCCTGCTCGATCGCGCGACCGCGCGCCTGGCCGGGGCGGTGGTGTTCAACGCCCGGGCCAATGTCCCGTTCTCCCTTGCCCACGAGGGGATACGCCCGGGACAGGTGATCCATATCCCAAACGGGGTGGCGCTGCCGGAGCCCCCCCCCCGGAACGCGTCGCCGCCATCCGCCAGGGAGAAGGGGCGGGCGCTGGAACCATGGTCATCGGCGCCGTGGGCCGGCTGGTGCCGCAGAAGGGGCACGACCTCCTCGTGGCGGCGTTGCCGTCGATCCTCGCCGTGCGCCCCGGAACCATGCTCTGGCTGGTCGGCGACGGCCCGTCGCGGCATCTGCTGGAAAGCCGCGCAAAGGCCTTGGGGGTCGCCGGGAACGTCCGCTTCCTGGGAACGCGCGACGATGTGCCGCTACTGCTTTCCGCCATGGATCTCGTGGTTCAGCCCTCGCGCTACGAGGGTATGCCCAATGCCGTCATGGAGGCGATGGCGGCAGGGCGTCCGGTGGTGGCCACGGCGGTGGATGCCATCCCGGAGCTGGTCGAGGACGGGCGCAGCGGTTGGCTGTGTCCGCCGGAATCCTCGTCGGCGTTGGCCGCCACGGTCCTGGCGGCCTTGGCCGATCCCCGCGCCGGGGCCATTGGCGCGGCGGCCAGGGAGCGGATGCGAGAGACCTTCTCCCTGTCGCGCATGACGGCGGCCTTCGAGGCGCTCTACCGGACCACCGCCGACAGGACCGGCGAGCCCGGATAGCGTCCTGCCCGGCGGGCTTGCATCGCGCCAGCCTGCATGTAGGGTTGCGCATGGGCAGGATGGCCGCTGTAAATAATCCGGGTTGACGCCTGATGGCACGTAATTTCGAGATCGATGGCTGGACGTGGCACGGCATCGACGCCAGTCTGGTCGCGCCGTGGTTTCCCGACCGCGAAAGGCTACGACGAGCGCACGCGGTCAAGGGCAGCGACCTGCGCGATGTCTTTCGGGTCGAGGTGGCCGGCAAGGGCTATTTCGTCAAGTACCATCACCCCGACAGCCTCTTCCAGCAGGTGCGATCGGGCCTGGCCCCGAAGGCGAAAAAGGAGTTCGACACGGCGCGGCGGCTGCTGGCGGCGGGGATTCCCGTGGCCGAGCCGGTGGGGTGGGGGCATTGCGGTTCGCGCAGCATGCTGATCACCCTTGAGGTAGCCACCGCACAGTCCGCCCGTGCCTATTGGTTCGGACAGGCGGCTTCCCGTGCCGACGTGCGCAAGCGCTTCCTGGCGGGCCTCGGGGCATTTCTCGGCAAGCTCCTGGATGCCCATGTCCAGCACCCGGATTTCCATCTTGGCAACCTCCTGGTGAGCGCCGACCGCCGGCGTTGCCGCCTGACCCTGGTCGACGTCTATGGGGTGACCCTGGGCAGCAGCCTTGACGACGAGGGGCGCTTCGCCATGCTGCGCATCCTCGGGTCGCTGCGCGGGGAGATGCGGCGGGCAGAGGTCATCGAATTCCTCCGCCTGCACAAGTTGGCGCCGACCTATCCGGCGGCCAGCGACCTGTGGCAACGGATCCTCCTCGTCGAGGCCCGCCAAATGGAACGCCTCTGGCCCAAGCGCCGCCGCCAAATTCTGGCCGGAAGCACAAAATACCTGAAGACGGTCGACATCCTCGGCCGTCCGTGGCGCATTCGGCGTGAGCTTGATGCCCAGCCCCTGGTCGAGGTCGCCGAGGCCGAGGAGATGGACTGGCGGCACCTGCGCCATGATGTCCGACGGCTTGATCCCGATGCCGCCGAGGCCCTGTGGCTGGCCTCGTTCCGGCTGGGCTTCCATCGGATCCATCACCCCCGGGCGGTCGCCTGGATCGTGGCCGGAGACGACGGCCAGGACATCGTGCTGATGGAGCGTCTCGACGATCCCGTGGTGGTTGAGGGGCGGCTCCGCGAGGAGTTTCTCGCGGGCCTGGCGATGGCGGGAATCCGCATCCCCGAGGGACTCGGCACGGTCGTGACCCATGCCGGACGCCCAGCCTTGCGCGATCCCGCCATGGCTGAATTCGCATCCTGAAGGTCGCCCCGCAACGGCATGAGGCGATGGGCGAATCCGCCGATTGCCCGTGTCAGGGCTTGCATTCGTGAAAAAGCACGCTAATCTAATGTCCGCTCACCACAAGGCATCGACCACTCCTTGGGGATAATCTAGCAGCGGGAGGTCGGCGAGAGAGAGAAAGCACAAGGCACCGCGAATGTCCGGCGTCACCATGTGAACCCGGCCGCGAGGCGTTCATCGCCACCGGGCATTCCCAGCATCGTCGATCCACGGGGTCCGCACCTGCAGGATGCAGGTCGCGGGCACAGTCAAGCCACCTCCGATCCGCGGCAAGCAGAAAACGACATTCAGGAAAAAAGACATCATGGATATCTATGTGGGCAACCTGTCCTACGACACCACCGAAGCCGGCCTCAAGCAGCAGTTCGAGCAGTACGGTCCGGTCGACCGGGTCAACGTCATCATGGACAAGTTCAGCGGCAAGTCCAAGGGCTTTGCCTTCGTCACGATGACCGACACCAACGGCGCCAACAAGGCGATTGCCGAGATGAACGGCAAGGAAGTCGATGGCCGTCGCCTGGTGGTCAATGCCGCCCGTCCCCGCGAGCCGCGGGCCGGTGGCTTTGGCGATGGCGGCCGCGGCGGTGCCGGCGGCGGCAGCCGTCGCTACTGAGGCGCGGTTTTCACCGCCTTCATGGCAATTGGAAAGGCCCGTCCCTGGGACGGGCCTTTTTTTTGGCGCTTCCCTTGCCGAGGGACGATGCCCGAGGTTGCATTTGCCCTTGGCCATGATACTTTCGCGAGCGTGCGGGAATCCGCAAGCAACGCTGTAAATGCCAACCCATAAGGAATGGGACATGATCCTGAGGGCCTGTTTGTCGGGGTTGGCGCTCTGCGCCTGCATGGTCGTGGGGCTGGCCGGGTTCTCCCAGGGAGATGCCGACGCGGGGGTGGCGTCGCCGGAGGCGACAACGGCGGTGGATGCCGACGGGGCGTCGCCGCCGCGTGCCGCCATCGCCGGGGAGAACGTCTTGCTCGTCAAGCTGCGGCAGAGCGGCAAGACCGGCCTCGCCCTGTTGATCATCTCCATCGTCGGCTTTTCCTTCGCCTTCGAGCGCTTCTACAACCTGCGCCGGAAGAATGTCGTCCCGGCTGGCCTCACCGGCGCTGCCGAGAAGCTTTGGGCGGCCGGGGACTTCGACGGCCTCAAGGCGCTGGCGCAGAGCCGTCCGAGCACCATGTCGAGGGTGATCGGCAAGCTCGTCGATCATCGCGATGCGAGCCATGCGGATGCCTCCGGGATCGCCAGTGACATCGCCTCGCGGGAAATGCGCATCAACCTGCAGCGCGCCTATCCCTTGGCGGTGGTGGCGACGATCAGCCTGCTGCTCGGCCTGTTCGGGACCGTCTACGGCATGATGGGGGCGTTCGAGTCGGTGGCGCTTGCCGGCAAGATGGGCGATCCGTCGATCATGGCAGGCGACATCGCCTTCGCGCTCGTCACCACGGCCATGGGCCTGGTCATCGCCGTGCCCGCGCTGGCCTGCTACCACTTCTTCCGCATCAAGACCAACATCCTCGCGCTCGCCTTGGAGGAGCAGGTCAACCATCTGATCATCCGCTGGTTTCCGTTTTCCGGCAAGGCGTCGGAATAGGCAATGACCGGCCTGGAGAGGCACGATGAAGCTTGATCTTGACGACGGCGGCGACATCGGCCTAGACATGGGCCCGCTGATCGACTGCGTCTTCCTGCTGCTCATTTTCTTCCTGGTCTCAACGACCATGAAGAAGCCGGAGATGGAGATTGCCGTCGAGTTGCCGGAACCGGCGATTTCGGCCCAGCCCAACGCCGACCGCGAGTCCACGGTCATCGCCATCGATCAGGACGGCGTCTTCTATGTCTCCGGCGTGCCGGTGGGGCAGAGCGAACTGCACCGGCGGTTGCGCGACATCGGCCAGACGGATCCCCTGGCCCACATCCGGGTCGACGTCGACCGGCGTGCTCCCAGCCGCTTCCTGGTGCAGGTCATGGATCTTTGCGCCTTCGAGGGCTTGAAGAACTATGCCCTGCACACCCAGTCCAGCGAGATCGAGCGGCTGGGCCGCAGATAGGCGGTGCCCATGTCTCGGAACGATGCCCATCCCGAGCCTTCCCCGCTCGTCGAGGAATCCCTTTTCGAGGAGAAGCCGAACCGCCTGATGATCTGGATTCTCCCGTCCGCCCTCCTCCATGCCGTGGTTGTTGCGTGCTGGCTGATGATGCCCGACGACGTGCGCCCCCCGGGTGAGGACCGCAAGTTGGTGATCAAGAGCGAGCAGGCGGAGCAGCTCAAGGCATTCGTCGAGGACGCGAACCTGGTGGAGTTGCGCCAGGAGGTTGTCCGTCTACAGTCGATCAAGGCGGCGATGGCGGACATCCGGGCGCGGCAGATGGCGGATCTCGTCAAGTTCGAGGACGAGATGAGGGTGGGCCTCAAGGGTGACCTTGGCGAGGTTGTCCGGCGGGTCATCGCCGCCCTGGACGCGGTCGCCGCCCGCCAGCAGGCGGCGCAGCGCGAGATGACGGCCATGGTTGATGCCTATGCGGCGATGAGGCCGTGCCTGGAGCATCGGGACGGCCCGGCGCTGGCCCCGCTCTGCGCCGAGGTGGTGCCGCGCCGTGAGGCCCTCGTCAAGCTTCTGGAGCAGGCCATGGCCGACCTGCTCCGCGCCCAGTCGGTCCTGGCGGCGGCCGACGCCTCGTTCAGCTGGATCAAGGACGATGCCGTCATAGAGGCGTGGCGGGCCTTCCAGGAACAGCAGGACAAAGTGCTGGATCCGCTGGCCCGGAGTTTCAACCAGCAGAGCCAGATGATCCACCTCCAAGGCGCCACCTTGCGGCGCCTGGCGGACGAGGGGGCCGGATTTCCCGAGCGGTTGCGGCGGTTCACGGAGGATCGGCAACGGGACCTGGATGAGTTCGCGCGGCTCCGGGACGAGCGGACACAGGCCCTGGCCACCGCCGAAAGGGCCGAGGCGGATGCCCGCAAGGAGCAGGACGAGTGGGGTCGGAGCGTGAAAGGGTGCAGGATAGGCTCAACGACATGAAGCGGCGGACGTCGGCCATGCCCGCCAAGACCGACGATGAGAAGCGGCTGCGGACGGAGGCCGGGAAGCAGGCCGAGGGTGTTCAGCGGGAACTCACGGAGGCCCAGGCCAAGCTGAAGTCCCTACAGCAGAAAGTCCAGGAGGCCGGCAAGCGGAAGGACGAAGCCCGGCGCGAGGTGCAGCGGTTGCGTCCGCCGGACGACCGGAAGGATCCCTTGCCCGGCGAGATCGACCGGCTGCTTCAGGTGCTGGCCCAAGGGCCCGGAGAGCTGGAATCCCTGGCGGTGGCCATGGCGGAGCAGCAGAAGGCCCGTGAACAGCTTGCCAGCTTTGCCCAGAGGCTGGCGGCATATCAGGCGGCAAGGCCATGAGAAACCTTTGGCTCGGCA
>CAZBDL010000234.1:0-1754 GCA_964490525.1 uncultured Victivallales bacterium
ATTTTGCGAGATCCTGTGGTCGCTTGGGGTCTTCGACGTCGTCCTCGGCCTTGGAGCGGTCGGGCATGGCGAGGCCATTGTTGTTGTCGGAGTCGAGGTCGAGGTCGAGGATGAGGTGCCGCTTCTGCTGCTCCTTGTAGCCGGGAAGCGGGTTGCCGTCGGCGTCCTGAGGCTGGTAGAAGATGCGGACCGGCTCGACGAGGGAATAGCCGCCGCCCCCCCCCCAACGGCACCTGGACGGGCGCGGGTGGCTCGATGTGGAGCCAGCCGGTCTTCAGCATGGGGTCACCAATAGTTTATCCTGATGATAAATTGCATCGTGTCGGATTCCTTCATGCCAAAGAGCCGTAGGGCCAGCTCCGGGTCGAGATCAACCCATTCCTCGCGAGCAACGGAATGCCCTGTCATAACGTAATAGGCGGATCTCGTGAGGGATGCCGATTCTGGGACATGCTTGAAATGCATGGTGATATGGAATGATTCGTAGACCCTATCGTGCCGGATCAGCAGGTCGCCGTAGACAATGCTATCATGGTTGTCCCGTGAATGGATATCCACTGATTTTACGTCCGTCCGCCAAGAGACCAGTTCGGCATCCCGGGGAAACTCGTCGTTCGCGAGAAACAAGTCCAGGATCCGAACAGAGCCTTCCCGCGATTCGACCGCGATGCGGTCGAACCCCGTGATGGTGCCGGTCGCTTCGTCGCGGACGATCATGCCTTCTCCGGCAATGCCATCAGCCCAGGCATTTGCCATGGCCGCATGATTGTCAGGCTTTCTCTCGGACTTCATCCGCTCGTGGACGACATGGGCCTTGCCGTTCTCGCGCAGCATGACCATGATGCACGTGTTCTCGGGACGCGGCTCGTACCGGCGGCTCTCGTCATCGTCCCCGAAGTGGTCGAAGGCGGCATATTCGACCACGACCATGTCCCCGCTCCACGGCTTGCCCTTGTCCTCCGGCTGGTAGTAGGCCGTCCGCCGTGCCCCCAGGATCAGGAACATGCCGTCGTTTTCCGGTGCCTTCCAGGTCTCCTTGATGTAGGCCATGGCCTTGCGCTTGGACTCGCCCCACAGGCCGCGGTAGGACTTGTGCAGGAAGGCGTCGACCCCCTCACGATCCAATGGCACTAAGATAAGCCTCAATTTCAGCGAAACCAAGTGCTTGTGGTCGCCAGCCCCCGCCAGATCGTAGGCTGCCGCACGGCCCTGCTCGCCCTGGTCATCGTCCTCGGGCCGCATGCAAAACCACCATGAGGCCCGGGCAAGCCTCGTCCACCACGCCAGGAACGGACGTATGGGTGGAGGGATTTGCTTGTCAAAACCGGGGGTTTCGAAAATGCCTCCCTCGTCCTGTGCATCCTCTCCGACGACGGATTCATGAAAATCCAGATCGGGCGGGCGGGTTCATTCCCGCCCGTTTTTTAGCTCCGAAACCGCCACGGGCCGAAGCTACCGTCACTCGCCTTGCTGGCAAGATGCAATGTGTCGTTGTAGCTGAACGTGCGGGTGCCGACACGCGAAATCGGCGGTTCCACCCCTGTTTTCATCGCCATCTACACTCACTCCGCATTCCTATCCTCATCGCATCCAGTTGTCGGCGTGGTACATATCTTACTCCGACCGCGATCTATCCCCCTATCCTCATCGCATCCAGTTGTCGGCGTGGTACATATCTTACTCCGACCGCGATCTATCCCCCTATCCTCATCGCATCCAGTTGTCGGCGTGGTACATATCTTACTCCGACCGCG
>CAZBDL010000234.1:1854-6123 GCA_964490525.1 uncultured Victivallales bacterium
CCCTATCCTCATCGCATCCAGTTGTCGGCGTGGTACATATCTTACTCCGACCGCGTTCTATCCCCCGAAAAGCCACAGCTTGCCGGAAGCGTCGAGCCATGTGACCGGCTCGAACAGGCCGCCAGGGACATTGTCCGGATGCTCCACGCCAGCGGTGCCGTAGGTTCCCGGCTGGTCGATCAGCGAAGCCCCCTTCAGCCAAACCCAATTGCCAGTGGCCGGATCGTAGCGCCAAAGGTCGTTGAGCAGCCCCTCGACCACCCCGACCGCATCGAACCCGATCCCGCCCATGAGCCACAGCGTGCCGGCGGCATTGGCCCAGTCGCCGGGCTCCTCGCGGCTGCCCGGGATGTTGTCGGAAGCGGGAATCCCTTGCGTCCCGTAGACGCCCGGCTGCTTCCTGAAGATCGAGCCCTTCACCCAGGTCCATTGCCGCGTGGCCGGGTTGAATCGCCACAGGTCGCTGAGGCAGCCATAGAGGCCGGTGCTGTCAAAGCCGAAGCCGCCGAAGAGCCACAGGTTCCCGGAACCGTCGATCCAGAATGCTCCCGGCTCACGGGTGCCTGGCACATTGGCCGCGCCGGGTACTGCCTGCGTGCCGTAGATGCCAATCTGGTTGGCATCTGACTGTCCCTTCATCCACCCCCAATATCCGGTCGCCAGGTCGTAATGCCAAAGGTCCCCGAGAAAACCATCTACTCCCTCATGATCCAAGCCGTGCCCGCCGTAAAGCCAGAGCTTGCCACCCGCATCCACCAACGCCGCCGCATTTTCGCGGCCGCCGGGCACGTTGGCGGCGCTCGGAACCCCCTGCGTGCCATAAATCCCGAGGGGCTCGGTCGCCGTCGATCCCTTCATCCAGGCCCAGGCGCATGCCGATGCCGCCATGGACTCCCCTGTCCACCAAGCCGCGATGGCCAGGCCGATGGCACTAGCGAGCCACTTATGACTGATTTTCATTTACGTCCTCCATGATGTCGAATGTGTAACAAGCTTTGCCTTAATCCGGCGCGATAGACTCTTGTCGCGCTCCAGCACCTCCACCCCCGCCTCCTGGGCGAAGAGCTTGGTCAGCAGCGCACCGTCGCGCCAAAGGCCCGGCCCGGCAACGATCGCCAGATGGCAGGGATGGGGAGCCGCTTCGCCGCCCATCACCGGCAGGCGCCAGGCGAGCAGGGACAAGATCGCGAGGAGCCCAATGTGGCCAATGCCTGCCATCATCCCCCCTACATTCCCCAGAGCATCGAGGTCGGTGCGGCGAGCAGGCGCGGATAGAGGCGGTGAAATGCGTCCATATGCTTACTGTAGTAGCGTCCAATTGTAGATAGTCAATTCGTCTATTTGCAGATCGCGCCGGTGATGCAGGTCGCCCAGATCCTCTTCGTGCTCTGGATGGTCCGGCACCAGGGCATTGGCCTTCATCGCGTTCTGGTTCATGGCTCCCTCACTTCGTAGACGAGGATTTCGTTACGGGTGCCGAGGACGAGGCGCTTGCCGTCGGGGGTGGCGTCGAGGAACCATGCGGGGGCGGGCCAGGAGAGGGTTTCGGTCTGGCCGTCGGCGAGGGCGATGCGGTGGGCGGGGCTGTTGGGGGTGCCGCACCAGAAGTGGCTGCTGGCGAGGAGGACATGACCGTTGCTGCGGGTGGCATGGCCGTTGAGCGGGGGGAAGAGGACGGGGAAGCGGGACTCCTGCTGGCGCCAGCTGAAGACGAGGGAGAGCCGGTCGGTCTCTGGGGAGAACTGGTAGGTGGCGTCGAAGCCGCTCAGCAGCCAGCGTCCCCCGCGGCATTGGAAGAGCGTCCAGGCGTCGTGGTCGGTGCCGGGAATCTTGCGCCATTCTCCGGGGGGCTCGCCTCCGGTCGCGGGTTGGGGGAATTCCCACAGGCCGCGAAGTTCGCGGGAGGCGTGAAGGCCGCCGATGGCGAGGATGATGCGGGAGCGTTCGGGGTCGGCCATCATGCCGATGGCAAGGGGCGGCTTGGCGAGGTTGTCAAAGGGGGACGTGCGGGCCTTGGCGCCACTGGAGGCGAGGTGCGCCAGACTCCCGCGCTTCAGGTCATGGCGGTAGAGGTTGAACTCCTCGGGACGGCTGGTCGCGTCGGTGTCGCCGGTGGCCAGGTAGAGCTGGTCGCCAAGGATGGCAAACGACTGGATGTAATTTGAGGCCAGACCCGTGCTCATGTCGAGCCATTTCACCTCCGGGTTGTCATGACGGGGAATGATGGCCAAGCCTGCATCGGTGGTGGCGTGGTAGAGAAGATCGCGGTGGAGGCAGGTCGGATCGCCGCCCCAGTCGCGGTGTCCCAGGGGCGTAGCCACATTGAATTCTGCGACGGTCGCCGGGAAACCGCCGGCCAGCGGCAGACGCAGGAGCCGTCGCCGGCGCCCATCGGCGTTGAGGACGAGCAGATGGTCGTCCGTGAGGATGGGGTTGATGCGGGAGGAGGCGGTGGGGATCTTGCCGACAATCCGCACTGGCGGGCCGGCCTCCGGGATCAGGTCGGGATGGTGGCGTTCGATCACGGCCATGGTCGCAACGACCGACCGGCGGATTTCATCGCGGTAGAGGCTTGGCGAGTCGTAGGTCGCCTGGAAGAGGAATCGAGTGTCGGGCTGGTCGAGCATGGCGAGAATCCGCTGGGCGCGGGTGGCAATCGCGCGGATGTCGTCGGGGTCATGCTTGGCGATGCGAATTTCGCTGAGGTAGGTGCTGTCCAGGACGACGCCAAGTTCGATCTCCCTGCGGGCGATCATGAATTCATAGAAACCCTGACGGTAAAGCCTCCCTGCTGGCGACTTGAGCCAGTTGGTGTTGATGGATTCACCGGCCAGATGATAGCACATGCCACGCTCAAGGTCGTAGCGAGGATGGTCGCCGAGGGCCTCGATTTGCGCTTGGGCGAAGGCGACAAGTCGCTGGATGCCCTTTTGCCATTGGGGATCGTCGGCTTGTCGGATCAGTCCTTCGAGTCGGAGCTGGGCACCGAAGCCGAGGACGGCGAGGGTGGGAACCTGCGATTTGGCCATGAGCTGGAGGATTTCACGGGTGATGGCGAGTTCGTGCGGCGACAGCTCGGCGATGGCCTGGGGGCCGAGGGACTCGACCAAGACGGACTGAACAATGGTGTATCCGTCCCGGGGAAAGAGCGGGGCCTCGTTGGGAAATCGCTGCCTGGCGAGATCGATGCCGGTGGCAAGCCAGTCCCGCAGGGAGGGCAGGAGATGGTTGATCCGGAACGATGCCGGGGCGTGTTGCAGGGGGAGGGCGTAGGCCCGCATGAACTCAGTGTAATGTTCGAACTGGGGAAAGGTCGTGACGGCCATGCCGGGGCCAGCTTTATGCTGGTCGGCAAGCTGGCGCAGGCGAACTTGATGCCAGGCGGAGAGCAGTTCGTTGGCGCGGTCGCGGACGGCGGCGAAGGCGTTGTCGGTCTCGGCCCTGCGGGCAATGCTGAAGAGGGTGGCCTGGTCAAGCTGATGCTGGATGGGCTTGGCCGGATCGTACCAGCGGGCGAACAGGGCCAGGCCGAACTCGATGTCGTCGAGGGATTTTTCCGGCTGATCCTGCCCTCGTGCCATGGCGGCCTGCCAGCAACTGAAAATCAGGTCGCCGCTGGGGACATCCGGCTGGAGGGCATGGCAGGCCTGGATTTTCTCGTGGGCTTCAAGTGTCCGGCCGCGTTGCTTCAGGAAATGGTATTCGCTGAGCAGGCGTGAGGCTTCGCGGGAATGATCGAAGGCGGTTGCGAACTTCGCAGATGCCAGGTGGGCCTTGGTCAGGAAGCCCGCAGCAAGGGCGGCGGCGAGCCTGGCCGGATCGGACGGATCGGTGGCGGTGGCGGTCGGCTGGTGGTCGAGAAACAGCGTGGCCAAGAGGCCGCGACCGTCAGCCCCGGGGCCGACCTCGACTTCGAGCATGCCGGTGGCGGCGATCAGGCGGCGCGGCGCGGCCATGCCGGTCGGCAGATTACGCTCCTGGTTGAGATATTCGAGGTGGCGGCGTTCGAGGATGGCGATGTCGGGAGAAGCGCCGAGCTGCCGCATCAGCAACATGCCGACAGCTTGACAAAGCGGTTCCTTGGCGCGAGGCAGCCCGGCATTGCGCATGGCGACCAGGGAGAAGTACCGCAGCTTGTCCTGTCCGACCGCACGGTGCTTGGCGACGGCGGCACGGACGGCGTCGGCCACAGCCGTGGCCTGGAGATCGGGGCTGACCGCCAGCAAGGACATGTCCTGGTAGCGCACCCCGGTGTCGGCGGCATAGACG
>CAZBDL010000235.1:0-6120 GCA_964490525.1 uncultured Victivallales bacterium
CGCAGTTCCACCGCCAGCCGCGAAACGTCCGGAACATCGACGGCACTGCCGTCGCGCAGGTCCTCGCGCAACTCCCCCAGCCGCTGGCGCAGCGCCCATTTCACCGCGCCCACCCCAAACTCGGCGGTCAAGGCCCCCCCCTCCACCCCGTTCAGGAACGCGTCCACCCCGGGCAATTGGCGCAACGGAACAGATGCGTCGACCGCCGCCGCTTTCTTCGATCCGTGCTTGCCACTAGCCACGTATCACCTGTAGATGTCTTTGCGGTGCCCGATTCGCAGCACCAGGACGTCTTGGCCAAGGATGGCAAAGATCACGCGATAGTCTCCCGCTCGGTATTTGCGTAGCCCGGCGAATTCCCCCTTGAGCGCGGGGTGCTTCTCTGGATTTTTTGAGAGCTCATCTTCCAGTTGATCCAAGATTCGCCGTGCCGCCGCTGGACCCAGCTTCTTCAGGTCCCGCTTGATCGAACTTTTGTAGGTGATGTTATAGGCCAAGGGATTTCCTCATGGCTTTGCCGCTCACCACGGCATCGGAGGTGTCCCGCAGGCGATCAAGCGCAATCTGGAGGTCTGCGTAGTCCGTCAAATAGGCCTCAATGGCCTTCTGAATGATGAAGGATTTCGGCCTTTCCGCCTCTTTGGCCACGTTCTCCAGTTCCCCCGCCATGGCGTCCGTCACGCGTACGGATATTGTCGTCATGCGTCATCTCCTGTAATCATTGGTATGACAATATATGCATCACGTAGAGATCCTGCAAGTAACATGCCAGGATCTTGGCTTTGAGTCCCGAAGGGACGGCATAACGTAGCCCAGGGCGTGAGCCCTGGGGACGTGCATCGCCCCCATGCCCGGAGCCCTGAAGGGGCGAAAGCACCAGCACGAGGACGAGGACGAGCACGAGAAGAGGAAATGGTCCTGGCGAGCGTTAATCACCATGGCTTGCCCGGGCGTAGTCCGGCGTGGGAGGAAAGCCCGGCTTCGCCCAAGGCCTACGCCGTGGACCGGCGTCCACACTGCGGACGCTACAGGTGTTTTTTGGCAAAGGCCCTGCCGGAATGAGTCTTGAGATAGCGTTCGAAGGCCACGGCCTTATCGCGGTCGTGAAAGGCTATGGCAGAAGCGATAGACCAAGGTCGGAAGGGACGGGTATGGGGACACTTGCCGGAGTTGTGCTCGGCCAGACGTTGCTCCAGGTTGGTCGTCATCCCGGTATAATGCCGCCCGGGTGCCCCCTGGCTTTCAAGGAGATACACATAGTGGAACATGTGCGTCATCCTTCAGCCATCAGCCTGGCTTGCCCGGGCGTAGTCCGGCGTGTGGGGCGACTTTGTCCACAGGCTTCGCCGGGTCAACCCGATTTCGCCTGGCGTCCACACTGCGGACGCCGGACGAAGCCTGGCGGAGGCGCATGGGAATCGAACCCACCCGGGCCCTTGCGGGCCCGCAGCAGTTTTGAAGACTGCGGGCAGCACCAGCCACCGTCCGCCTCCACAACAGAAACTAGCGCCCCGAACGGCGCATGCAAGCCGGAGGGCCGACCGTCCGGACCGGGCTACCGTCGTTCTTGATGCAGGATGACCGGGAGGGCGTCCCGGTAATGCCGGAAATCCTGGTCGCGAGTATAGATGGCGGCCTGGAGGCGGAAGGCGCAAGCGCAGATCAGGAAATCAATGTGCGAGCCCTGGATGCCCCTGCGCCGACATTGGTTGTGATATTGTGCGGCACGGACATAGTCTTCGTCCATGATCGGCTCGCTCTCGAAATAGCCCAACCGGGTGCGCAGGCGATCAAACTGCTTCTCGTCCGAATACCCCGAGAGAATCTCCTGCCGGATGGGGCCGAGCATGACCACTCTCTGGTCGGCGATCAGCGACATCAGTTCCTGCCCGACATCATCCTGCGGGGCGTCTCGCCGAAGCGCAAGAGACCAGACGACCGTGTCAACAATGACCTTCATCGCCGTCTGGCCTGCTTGTAATCATATCCGGGATCAGGCTCCATGGTGCCAAAAAGCTTCGTGATCTCAAGTTGTTTGCGACGATTGACAAACTCCTTGAGGGCCAGGTTGACCGTCTCCTTCTTCGTGCGCAAATGTCCGGCTTGGCGGGCCGCCTCAAGCAAATCGAGATCAATGGACAGGTTGGTGGCCATCCGGCGGTCCTCCGCGGCAAGGGGCGCAGTTACACATGTCTTTACACAATACTATGTGTATGGCAATGTGTCAAATCCAGGCCGCATCGTCGGACGGTTCTACCGGACAATCACCGTCGCCTGGGTGTCGAGCGGGAAAGGGCAGTCTCCGCCGAAGAAGGGGATGGCGCGCATTTCACCCTCATGCTGCGGTAGTCGCACGGACACCGCGCAGGTGCCGCCTCAGCCATACTCGAAATCCTGGCGCAGGAGGATTTCGCCATCCGCGTCGAGGATGCGCAGTTCGGGCACCCGGTTGTCGGGCGAGTGGATGGTGGTCTGCAGCCCGGCGGCATCGCTCACCTGCAGGCTGAAGGCATGGCGTCCGCCAGTTCGCCTCTCGACGCTGACCGTCGCCCGGAACGGCGGGCCCAGGGCAAGCTGCACCTCGCCGTCAGCGGGAACCTCAAAAGCCAGGGGGCGGTCGTGCGGCGGCCGGACCAAGGCCACCCAGGGCTGTCCCCCAGAGGAAACGCTGGTCAGTTGTCCGGAGCGCAGTTCGAATTCGCCGGCCGGGGCAGCGGCCTCGCCCTCCGCAACCGTCAGCAGCAGCTGTTGTCCATCGCGCGAGGCGACTTGGAAGCATGCGTCCTCCACCCCGGCAAGGGTGACCGTCCCGGCCGGGCCGTCATGGCTCTGCGGATCGAACGGGGTGAACTCGAACTGGCGGGCCATGCGTTGGTAGCCCCCCACGGCGACCATGGCCAGGATCACCGTTCCCAGTGCCCCGACGCCCCAGAGCCCGCCGATCAGGGTGCAGAAGATGCCGATATTCCGGCTGCCTCGCCGCCAGCGCACGATCCCAAAGACCAGCAACGGGATCCACAGCAGCAGGAACAAGGCCCCAATGAGGATGAAGATCATCGCGATGGGCTGCATCGTGTGGTTCCTTCCCTAATGGCCATGATCGGATCGAACATGGACGACCATGATTATACCACCGATTCCGGGGAACTGGCAAGCGGGGCGGCGGCACCCGTCGTAGCGGGTCAGTCTGGTGTGGGTGGATGTGGATGCGCCAATGCGGAGATGGGCGTTCCCGGGCTCGCGGCTACGCTGGATTGAGACAGCGAGGGATGCCCTACCCACACAAGACTGACCCATTACGCGCCCGTGTCGCCGGCCGCGAGGATGGCAGCGCCGAGGGCGCCGGTGAACTGGGGATCGGGAGCGGCGGAGACCGGGACGGCAAGGCTCCTGGCCAGGGTGTCGGCCATGCCGGGCAACAAGGCGACACCACCGGTGAAGACGACCGGCGGCGCGACATGTCCCCCGGCCATGGCGGCAATCCGGGCACAGACGGACTGGCACACGCCGGCGACGATGTCGGCGGGCTCGCGGCCATCGGCGAGCAGGCCGACAATCTCGGTCTCGGCAAAGACCACGCACATGCTGCTGATGACGGCGGGCTCGCGGCTGTCTCCGGCGACCTCGCCGAGCCGCGCCAACGGCAGGCCCAGGCGATCGGCGACGATCTCCAGGAAGCGTCCGGTGCCCGCCGCGCAGCGGTCGTTCATGGCGAAGTCGCGCACCCGGCCCCGGTCGTCGATACGGATCAACTTGCTGTCCTGGCCGCCGATCTCGACGATGGTCCGCGCCTCGGGCACCAACGTCCGGATCCCGACCGCATGGCAGGTGATCTCGGTGATCGTCTCGTCAGCCACCGCCTGCAGGTTGCGGGCATAGCCGGTGGCGACGACCCGATGCAGATCCTGCCGGGAGAGGCCCTGGTCGGCCAGCAGCCGGGCAAAGAGGTCAGCCCCGGTCTCGGCCTGGCGCACCCCCTGATCGGCCAGCAGCCGGCCAACGACGATGCGCCGAGCCGCATCGTAAAGCACCACCTTGACGGCCCGCGAGCCAGCATCAATTCCTGCGGTCAGCATGGCGGATTCCTCAATATATGGTCAATGGTTGTGATGAACATCATGTCAAGAATCGGTTTCGGTCGTCCCTTCAGGACTCTTGTTCATTGTGCATGGTTCAACCCCAGGGCTCACGCCCTGGGCTAAGGATATCGCCCTTGCAGGGCTAAGACCAATCTTGCGGTAAACTCGTACGTGATTAGCGTTTCCAGCGGAGTCCCGAAGGGACGGCAGGCATAGCCCGCCATGTCGGGTGGGCGCGGAGTCAGTGGACCGGTTTCCAGCGGAGTCCCGAAGGGACGGCAGACTTAGCCCAGGGCGTGAGCCCTGGGGTGAATCGCCTCCCCCATCTCCAGAGTCCTGAAAGGACGACAGATAGATGTTCATCCTCTGCACCTCCGGACGGTTTCGGCGAGGGCCTCGAAGCGGGTGCGCAAGGTGGCACGCACGGCATCGGTCAGGGGCGGCACCTCGATCTCGAGGACCGGCAGGCCGCCATCCCGGGAGAGCGCTTCCCGGATGGCGGCGGCCTCGTAGGCGCAATGACTGGCGCCTGGGATGCGGGCGACGATCACCGCCTCGCTGCGCAGTTCGCACGCCTCCCGGGCGATGCGTTCGGTGCGTCGCGCGACCGGCCCGGTCATCGGGTCGCCCATGGCCGCCAGGGCCAGGGCCAGGAACGGTGGGTGGCGCTCGGAAATGGGGTCGAGGGCATGCGGAAACATGAAGTCCGTGCCGCCCAGGCGCAGGCCGCATTCCTCCATCAGGTTCATCGCGCGCAGGTCGGCGACCGGATTGACCCAGTACACCCGCGGGGCGTCCGCCGGCAACAGGCCGACGCCGACGGATACGCGCCGCTCAACCTCGGCAAGCAATTCCCGGAGAATGATTTCCGACTCGTCGCGATCCGAGCAGAAATGGATGATCAGCATCTCCGCGATCATCAGCTCCAACGCGGGGAGCGGACACCGCGGCGCGGTGAACACCCGGTTGCGAAGTTCGCGCAGGACGGCCCGCACCCGGTTGGCGGTGCGGATGCCGTCGGACACCATTGCCTCGTCCACGGCGGTTCCGCAACGGGCGGCGATGGCCTCGCCGATCCGCCGGAATTCCCCGGCGACGAACCGGGCATGGACAGCGGGAACGGGCGTGCCATCGGCCAAGGCGACCGTTTCTTCGTCGGGGTCGGGCGGACGGAACGGCGGCTGTTCCCACCACAGAATGTTGTGGCCCAACGCCTCCAGGCGCTGGGCGATGGCCGAGAAGTCGTCGCAGCAGGCGCCGACACTGCACGTCAGCAGGTCCGGGAGCGGGAAATGCTCGCCATTGACGAAGGCCCCGAGCATGGCGCGAACCGGACAGAACGACTCGTCGATGCCCAGCCGGTCGGCGACCGTCAGGACGCTGGCGGAGTGCTCCATGACGCAGGGAATCCACCAGGCACCGTCGGGGTAGAACGCCACGACCTCCGGGAACGACCAGGCCAGGACCGGCACGGTGCCCAGATCCTTCATGGCCCCAACGATGAGCTTGCCGTCGGCGCGCGCCTGGCGCAGGCGGTCCTCCTCGGAGAGCAGGAAGTTCCACAGCCGCAGCGCCGCCGCCGAGTCGTCGAAGGACAGATGCCGCAGCCGCGTGTCGCCATCGGCCACATGCCGCGACAACGGCCCGCCATAGGACGGCTCCCGCAACCCGGAGTTGCGAAGTTCGCCATACCGCACCTCCCATTCCGGAAGCGTGATCTTGCGGGGGGATGTAAAATCAGCGGCCATGGAGTTCATTGAATCGTGGTTTTCATGGATCAATCCCAGGGCTCGCGCCCTGGGCCTGGAGCTTGTCAGAAGTATGCCGGTTTCGCCGAAACCGGCACGGCCCGCAACGACGTTCACGTCCCGTCAGCCGCCACCCTCCTCATCTTCGCGGCGGAACACGACACGCCAATGCGGAGATTGGCGTTCCCGGGGCGGGGGCGTCCCGTTGTTTTGCATGGGAGGATCGGTCATAGTTGGTCACCATCATCGGGTTCACGGTCTGGGACTTGAGCCAGGGCGGCGACGAACTTCTT
>CAZBDL010000236.1:0-6113 GCA_964490525.1 uncultured Victivallales bacterium
CATTTTGCGGGCATCTGGACGAAGAGGGTGCTGTCCCCGGTGTCCGGATCCATGCAGCTGGCCCCGGGCTTGCCGGAGGCATCGGCATGCCGGTAGGGCTTGAGGATCTTGAGCTTGGCCATCCTGACCTTGCCACCGACCGTGTATTCCAGCCAGGCCTTCGGGGCCTTCTTGCCGAACCACGCGCCGTTGACTTTGAGGAACTGACCGAGGCCCGCCTGCACGACCGGGTTGTCGTCGGGATCGGCGACATCCGTGATGGCGGGCGGGCGGAGGCGGTACTGCCAGACGTTCCCGCGATAGGTTTGCGCCCCGTCCTTGGCCTGGACCTCGATGGCGGCATTGAGGTCGCCGATGGGCGTGGCCAGGAGAAAGTCCGTCGCGGTCTCGCCGCGGGCATACGCGGCCTTGAAGGCCTTAGCGTCGTAGAGGCGGACGAGTTTGCGCCATTCGCAGCGGACTTCGGGCTCGGGCACGCCCTTGACGACCTTGGTGAGCACCGCCGCGGCCGCCCGCTTCGCCTTGCCCGGCTTGACCGGGTCGAAGTAGATGCCCGTGACCTTGGGCTTGGCTGTGAAGGCGGCCAGCCCGGGATCGAGGTCGGTGGCCGGCACCGCAAAGGCGGATCCCGGCGCGCCCTCGCCGCCGATGCCCAGCCACACCCCGGTGGTCACTGGCGTGTCCGGCGTGTCCTCGTAGGCGTAGTCGGCGATGATGAAGGATTGCGCCTGGGCCGCCACCGAGAGGCGGATCCAGGCGTAGTGCAGGTCGGCCCCGATGAGGAAGCGCAGGCCAAGGAACTTGCTGGCCGCCCCCAGCCAGGCCCCGCCCTGGGTGATGTCCACCGGATAGCCCGGCGACCTCGCCGTCGAGAAGAAGGCTAGCTGCGTGGCCCCGGACATCCAGGCCAAGGTGGTGTTCAGGGCGTAGTTTGAGCCGAGGGGCGCCGACATGGCCGTCGCGAAGAAGGCGTTCCCGGCGGGCACCTCGACCTTGAACCGCCGATAGCTGGAGCGGTAGCCGTACGAGGCGTAGTTCAACTGGTCGATGGCCAGGGTGATGTCGTCCATCCCGTCGCCGTCCAGATCCAGCAGGAACGGCGCATTGAATCCGCGCACGACATCGGGGAGGTCAGCATAGACCACGTCGGCCGTCGCCGGCGTTGCCGCCAGCAACGTCGCGCCGGCCGCCGCCGAATAGCCGAGCAGGCGGGTGGCAAGGCGGGTCATGTCGTCATTTTCCGGTTGGGGCATCGGTCTGGCTCCCTTCGTCTGGTCATGGGGCGACGGCAACGGCACGCTTTCATCATCAACCATCGCCACCGAGGGTATTATATCGGGAGGCGGGCGCAAAGTCAATTAGGAACAGCGGCTTTTTCGGATGCCAAATCGAAAACCGGGAGTATGTTTCCGGGCGAGAGAACTTTTCCGGGGCAGGTGAGTCTAATGGCACAGGAACAGGCAGCGCACGAGGATCTGGATCGGGACTTGGTGGCCCGGGCCCGGGAAGGCGACATGGCCGCCTTCGACGAGCTGATTGGCCGCCATTCCGGGCGGATGTACCAGCTGGCCTTCGGGCTGCTGGGCAATTGCCAGGACGCCGAGGAGGTGGTGCAGGACACGTTTGTCAGGGCCTTCCGGAACCTGGCCGGGTTCCGCGGCGACGCCAGCTTCTCGACGTGGCTGTATCGCATCGCCACCAACCTGTCGCGCAACAAGTACCAGTGGAACAGGCGGCGTGGCGCCGAGGTCAGCGTCAGCCTCTCGGAGACGCCGCCCGGCATGGAGGAAGGCCGACATGAGGACATGGCGCCGGCAGACGAGTCGATGAGTCCGGACCGGGTCATCGAGCAGGACGAGCTGGCGGGCGGCATCGCCGCGGCCGTCAACCGCCTGCCCGAGGCCCTGCGCGAGGTCATGGTCCTGCGTCATGTCGAGGATCTGCCCTACGAGCGGATCGCCGAGATCTGCGGCGTCCGCCTCGGCACGGTGAAGTCACGATTGTCAAGAGCCAGGGAGATGGTCAAGCAATGGCTGGAACAACCATGATCATGGCGGACGGGAGGACCGTCGCCGTTCCGGATCGGCCCGGAGAGGGGGTTGAGCCCTGTCCGGACCGGGAATTCGTCAGCTGCTTCCTGGATGGGGAGCTGGCGTCGGGAACCCCTGAAGCCCGGCACATTGGCGGGTGTCCGCGATGCGGGCAGGCCCTTGACGCGTACGCCAAGATCGGGTGCGGCCTGCGTCAGGAAATGGCGGCGGCGGTGCCGGGCGATCTTTCCCGGCGCGTTGGCGAGCATGTGCGCCGACGCCTGGCGGAGGAGCCTGCCCTCTCCAGCCGGCCGTTTCCCCTGGCCTGGGTGGCGAGGGTCGCGGCGTTGGTCGCCGT
Source organism: uncultured Victivallales bacterium (assembly GCA_964490525.1). Lineage (GTDB taxonomy): Bacteria > Verrucomicrobiota > Lentisphaeria > Victivallales > CAZBDL01 > CAZBDL01. Next base: position 2,389 of record CAZBDL010000236.1, read on the forward strand.
GGTCCTGTTGGCGGGCATGGGCTTGCGTGGCCTCCTGCAGGAGCGCGCGCGCGTCCTGGCGGCCCGTTCCCGGGTGCCGTTGACGATGGCTCCTGTCGTCCGGGAACCGGCGACGGAGGCCGCGCCCCTGTCGCCGGCCCCCGCGGCGCTGGCGGCGGACCAGCCGATGCCGATGGCTGTCGCCCCCGGTGATGTCGCCGCCGTCGACCTTGCCCCCGCGGGGCTGGGGGCGGCTCCGGTGCGCTTTGTCGTCGGTTCCGAGGAGGCGCGGCCCGCCGCCATCGCCGCGCAGGTCCGCCATGTCTGGCTGAGCGACAGCCCGTCGGCATGCTGTGCGAAATTCGCCGAGGTGGCGGCCGCCATCGGCATCCCCGGCGACCAGATCAGCGTCCCGGACGAGGCGTCGGCGTCATCCCGGCAGGTCCTCGTCAAGGCCAGCCGTCGCCAGCTCGTCGGCCTCGTCCGCCAGTGGGCCGGAACCGGACACCGCCTCGTCTCGTCGGCCCAGCCCCAGCCCGAGCAGGACGTCTTCTCCGGGCAAGGCGACGAGCCCGTGCAGTATGCCGCCGTCTTCGTCGATGCCGCCAGCCACCGCCCGTAGGGCCGCCCACCGATGCGGCTGTGGCGCGGGTTTCCCGTCGCCACCAGCCGATGGTTCGCTATTCCACTCTATTCTTCCAGTAATCAGGATCGCGGTGCAAGTGCATAACCGCCATGACGACAATCTCGTCAGAAAGTTCACGAAAGAGGACGCCGAACGGAAACGTCTTGGTCAGGCAACGACGGACATCCATTTCGACGACGGGATAAAGCCGGGCATTGACGCCAATGCGGTGAATGGCGTCCTGCACCGATGCCAGAAAGCGACGACCAAGGTCCCGCTGCTAGGCCTCGTACGTAATACGCTGCGGCCTCGATCATCTCGAATTCCGCATCCGGAAGAAATCTGACCCGCTTCATGTCAATGCCGCGTAAGCCTTGGCAAAGACCTTCTCGGCATCACGAAGCTCCAGCGCGCCACGATCCATTTCCGTGCAGCGGCGGCGGATTTCCTCCTGCCATTTCGTCGATAACGGCGGGCAATCTGGCGCGTCCAGGCTTTCAATCAATGCTTCGGCAACAAACGCCCGCAACGCAGGCGGCAGGCCCAACGCTTCCGTCACAACCTTTTTAGCCGTAGTATTCATGCTCGCAATCCTTATGCTGCATCTAACTGTCCCGTCGAAGACGCTACACCCGTCGCCCCACAAAATCAAGGCCGGAAGATTGTACCGCATCTCGCTTCTATTCATCATTGCATAAGCGAGCGTAAGTTGGTCCCCTGAGCGGCTGCTTGTTCGCCTTCATTTGCTAGGTGACTGCTGGAGGTTCGCAAGCTCATGCAGTGTCAACATCCGCGTCTCCACCCTGCCATTTTCGATCACGACAGCACCGGCATACCGGCCGTGGCTCCCAGGTGGGCACCACACCAGAGCGACGCGTCCAGCAGTGCGTAAATCCAGTTGGCTGATCGCATCGTTCCATATGAAGGGGTGTCCGCAACCGCTGCAGGTCGTGTAGAAGGAACGAGGCGCTTGTGTGTCGAGCCGATCCACGATGTCCGATTTCCCGGGTAGTCGCCCGTCGCGATCCGATGCAGCCAATTCACACGCAAAGCCGATGTGGTTGAGCCGATCCGAGTAGCAGTTCGCGAACAACCCCATGCGATCCTTGAAGTCGCGCCATTTGCCGTACGCCGCATAGCCGCTGAGGGCCAACAGCGGTGCGATCAGCACGATACTGACGATGTTGACATGACGTCGATGCATAGGGAACTGCAGGATGGCGAACGTTTAATAGACTGCTGAGGGTATTTCCTGGGTTTTTCCTCGGGCGGCGCGTCAAATTGTCGCGACCTTCGCGACCTATCATGGTCGGCGGAGGTGCTGTTGCATCTCCGGAAGCCCACAACCAAGGGCAATGTATCACTGCGAAAAAAATACTTGCAAGTCGTTGCAAAGAAAAAAGATAGATGGGGTATATGGCCGGAAAAATATTTGGCTGCAGGGCTTGCGGAGGCTAATAAAGGATAGTATAATAGGCTGCGCAGGGTACTATTGGAAAAATTCAATATTTTGGCCCTTCGTGACCCCTGGGGAATTCACCGTCATGCCCACTGGGCCGGCTCAGGGCCGCTCGATGTCGACGGCGACACTGCGGGCGAAGCGGAGGGCACCGGGCTTGTCGACGACCACGCGCACGGACTCGACCTTGGGCGTCTCCAGGCAGAGGCGCGCGATCTCGGCCGCCAGGCGCTCAAGTAGCCGGTGGCGGGACGCCTCGACATGCGCGATGACCCGCTTCTTCAGGGCCTTGTAGTCAACGGTGTCGGCCAGGTCGTCGGAGTCACCCGCCTGGCGCAGGTCGGTGCGCAGCTCAAGGTTGAGGACGATGTCCTGGCGTTCGCAGCGCTCGTTCGGGTAGATGCCGATGATCGCCGGGATGCGCAGGTCGCGGATGTGGATGCGGTCCATGGCAAGCTTCCTGGTGGTTCCGAAGCCGATTGTTACGTATCGTTCTTCCGCCGGACACCGGCGGTGAGCTGCTGGCCGCCGTCGACGAAGAGGATCTGTCCGGTCAGGGCGGGATGGGCGGCGAGGAGAAGGCAGGCGTCGGCGATGTCGTCGGGGGTGGGGGGGCGGTCGAGCGGCATCTCGGCACGGGCGCGGACCATGGCGGCACCGGGCAAATTCCGGGGCGGCAGGACGGCCCCCGGGGCGACCGCATTGACCCGGATGGCCGGGCCCCACTGCCGGGCGGCGGCCAGGGTGGCCTCGCCCAAAGCCTTCTTGGAGAGGGAGTAGCTGCCGTCTTCGGCGACCCGGCGGATGCGCTGGTCGAGGAGGTTGACGATGGCCCCCGGGCGTCCCTGGCGGCGGAAGGCCCGCATCAGGGCGAGGGGGGCCCAGAAGTTCACGAGGAACTGGTCCATGGCCTCGGCGAGGGGCTCGTCGGCGAGGGGGACGGGGCGGTAGACGGAGGCGTTGTTGACGAGGATGTCGAGCGGTCCGGCGGCGGCGACCAAGTGGTCGGCGGCGTCAAGGTTGCGAAGTTCGCAGGCGTGGAGGCGGTGGCCGGTGCCAGGGCCGCCAAGCTCGGCGAGGAGTTGACGGGCATCGTCGACGGAGGCGTGATGGTGGATGGCGAGGATTGCGCCCTCGGCGGCGAAGCGTCGGCAGATGGCCGCCCCGAGGCGAACGGCGCCGCCCGTCACCAGAACCCGTTTCCCGGCAAGCTGCGGCATCGGGATGGCCTCCACGGCCAACGTGTGGCCCGGCGATATCCGGCGGGCAAAAAAAGTACGGTCCCGACTGCGCGTTTCAGGGGGGAGAAGCCTCGCAGTCGGAACCGTAGGGGGGGGCTAGCTCATGTGCTTGACAACCAGATCGCCAACCTCGCTGGTCGAATGGCCCATCTTGCCGGCGGCCATGGATTTCATTTCCTTACTGGTAACATGCTTCACCGACTTGTCAATGGCGGCGGCGGCCTTTTTTTCGCCGAGCTCGTCGAGCATCATCATGCCGGCGCAGATCGCGGCGAGCGGGTTGATGACGCCCTTGCCGGTATACTTCGGGGCGGAGCCGCCGATCGGCTCGAACATACTCACGCCCTTGGGGTTGATGTTGCCGCCGGCGGCGATGCCCATGCCGCCCTGGATCATCGCCCCCAGGTCGGTGATGATGTCG
>CAZBDL010000237.1:0-6108 GCA_964490525.1 uncultured Victivallales bacterium
GTCTTGACCGTGGCGGTGGCGGCGTTAATCGTGCCGGTCCCGGAAAGGCTGTAGGTGCCGCCGTCCACCAGCAGTTCGCCGGAGAGGACGGCCAGGGTGGCGGAGTTGCTGCTGTGGGTCACGGTGCCCTTGATGGCGATGTTCTGGCTGACCGTCAGGGCCCCGTCCGCCACGTTCAGCAGGAGGCTGGCGCCGGTGTCGAGGAAGAGGCTCTTGCAGGCGGCGTTGTCGACGTTGACCTGGCAGGCGTTCGGGGTGCCGGCGGGGATGATCACGTCGAAGGCGTTGTCGGGCACGCCCGTCGGAAACCAGTTGTTGGGATTGTCCCAGGCGGAGGAGGCGGTGCCGGTCCACGTCTTCAGCGTGGGGGAGACGAGGGTCAGTTGGGGAATCTGCGGATAGGCGGCGAGCTGTCGCCGGAAGCTGCCGGCGGCATCGGTCACCACCAAGCGGAAGTAGTAGGTGGCTCCGACGGTGGCGGTGGCCGTCGAGGCGACGCAGAAGTCCCATTCGCCGTACTGGCCTTGGGCCATGGCAAGGTTGGCTTCGGAAGGCCGGCTCTCGACGAAGTGCTGGCGGACATCGGTGCTGGCAAACACGGCATTGGCGACCTGGCTCCCGTGCGTGCCCTGGCCATCGGCGTAGTCCCAATGCCCGGCGGCGGCGACGGGCAGCCACTCCCCCAGCGTCCCTTGGCGGTATTGCAGCGCCACGTATTCGCCGCTCCAGGTCAGCGACTCGCCGCTTTGCACCTGCAGGCGCAGCCGGGTCGGCGTGGCGATGTTGCGGGTGATGGCGGTGTTCTCGTTCGCCAACGCGGTCGGCGCCTGCGCGTCATTGTCCTGGTACCAGCGATAGCGGCTTTGGTGCTGCGAGCGGAAGACCATGAAGTCGTCGAACCACATCGCCGTGCCGCCGTTGATGTTGTCCGTGAGGTAGGTGCCGATGTCGAACTGCGAGAAGTTGGGAATGTTGACTGTGGCCAGCTCGACATCGTCGAGGAAGAAGGTGACGATCCCGACGGCATGCACCCAGCTGACCTTGTGCCACCCTTCGGTGCGGTCGATCTGGGTGGTGGTGGTGGTGCGGACCTGATTGACCATGTTGACATAGGTGTACTTGGTGGTGCTGACGTCGGTGTCGATGCGCACCCCGATGCCGTTCATGCCGTCTTCGCTGACCACGAACACGAGCTGCTTCTTGGGGTTGGCGAGGTCGTCGTAGAACCACGCCTCGGCGGTGCAGTCGGTGGCGGGGCCCCAGCGGGGATTGTTCCACAGGCCGACCCCCTGGCCGGCGTTTCCCCCGCGTGAATGGGCGCAGAGCCTACCGCCGTTCGCAGTGTGGTTGCGGGTGTTGACGACGTCCCCGGGCTCGTTGCGCCAGCTGTCATCGGTGATGTTCCAGTGGCAGGATTCCTTGTCGGGAGGGGCGGCCGCCAAGGTGGAAGTCTCGAAGTTGTCGTAGAAGAGCATTTCCCGCGGGAAGGCCGGATCGTACCAGTTGGTGTTGTCGCCGTCATCCTGGAACCCGACCGGGTTGACCGGCAGGAAGGCGGTGCCGAAGGCCTGCGATCCCTGGACGGCAACATGGCGGCAGTCATGGGCCCCGTTGAGCACCAGGTTCCAGGTGGAGCCCGGGCCGCTCGCCGAGGCGAGCGCGACGCGGGTGCCAAAGGCGTTGCCGTCAATGCGGAAGAGGCCGGTGATGGTGGTGACGGAGCCGGCGCTGAAGGTGATGGTCTTGCTCGGGGCCAGGCAACGGAAGTTGTGGAAGGTGGTGTTGCCGCGGATGGTGGCCGTGCCGGTGCCGACCACCGTGACCGTATTGCCGCCCGGCGAGAAGGTGCCCTGCTTGAGCCAACCGGCGGAGAAGGTGACGTCGCCGCCCGGGGCATAGGTCTTGCCGGCCGGAATCCAGACCTCGAAGCCGTCCGCGAAGGTGACGGCACCGCCGGATACCGTAACCCCGTCGTCGTCCTGCCCATCCACGGCGGCAACCGTCGACAAGTGCGCATTGGTGACCGCGGGGCCGGCCTGATGTGCCAGGATGATTTTCCCATAGACCAGATCAAGGGCGTTGGCACCGGTCAGCGGCGTGGCTCCATCACTGACCGTCACTCGGGAGGCTGTCTCCGGGGCCTCCGGCTGCTCCTGGAGCAGGATGGCCGTGGGCCCGATCAGGAAGTCGCCTGTGGCGGAGGTGATGGTGATGGTGAAGCTGGTGCCTGCCGGGGCAATGTCCGTCCAGCGTGCGACAAGGCCAGTTGCGGTGTTGTTCCAGCTGTAGTCCACCGTGTACGCATCGACGATGTTCACGCCGATGCTGCTGGCCTGTGTAGCGGCGGTGACGTTGCCGATCTGGAACTGGTTCCGGTATTGGCCATAGCCATTGGCGTTGGCATAGAGGGCGGTCGTATACTGCTTTCCGGGGACAAGGTTGGCAAAGGTCACGACAATGTTGCCGCCGTTGCGATAGAAGAACGCGGTGCCCAAGTTGACGACGCCATTGAAGATGCCGTGCGCATCGGTTCCGGCGGCAGGATCCATGTCGCCGTTGTTCAAGGTGGCGCCGTTGGCGCTCCACGTCACGGAGACGGACGGTCCGGCGGGATTGCCGTCGGCAAGGTTCAGCAAGGTGGTCGCGGGCAGTGACAGATTGTCGTTGCCAACGGTGATGTTGCTGCCGACGGCCGCCGTCTGGAGGGAATGACAGGCCCGCCAGCCATCCCGCTGCCGATAGGCCACGACCGCCTCGCCGGAAGCGACCGGGACATTGGTGGAGAACTGGCCGATGCCATTGGTCTGCACGACCAGTGGCGCCCGCCCGTTCGCGGAAATCGCGACATTGATGCCGGCCCCAACCGGAACCGTCTTCGCCTCGTCCGTGTAGACCGTACCCGAGACGGCCAGTAGCGTGATTGGCCGGGGCCACTGCACGACTTCGAAGCGGTAGTCGTTGGCGACGCCGTTGGTGCCGTCGGAGCGCCAGTATTCCAAGGTGCCCGCCGCCGTGAGCCGCACGGCCACCATCGGCCGGGGAAACTGGGTTCCGTTGCCGGAGCAGTCGTTGTTCCAGAACAGCGAGGCATTGGACAGGTCGGTGCCGGTGGTGCAGGCCAGGGTGCCGGTGAACGGCGAGGCGCCGGTGCTGGTCAGCGTGCCGTTGTCCCGCGTCACCGTCATGTCCGGATTCGAAATCACCCAGGCGACGGAATGTTGCGATGCTGGGGTGGATGCACCGGCCCGCAACTGGAACGAAACTTGGCTGGGCCCGGAGATCCAGACCTGGTGGCCGTACTCGTCGATTCCCGTCAAGGCCGTGCTCGAGACGCGTTTTTGGGCATGGACGAAGGCGTTCGCCGTGATCAGCGCCGTGCCTAGGTTCTCGGTCTCCGTGGCGCCGGCGTTGGCGTAGGTATGCTCGGCCCGCTGAACGGTCCAGTTGGCCCCGGTGAACTCGATTACGGCGTAGGACACGACGATGGGATTGTTGAAGCCAATCCCGTTCACCCGGTCGAACTGAACCGTGGCCAAGTCGGGGATGCTGGCGGTGACCAGATTGGAATAATAGCGGTCAATGCGACCTTGGTTGTCCATTACGCCGGTGACGAAGGCCGCCAGCTTGTTTTGGCTCACCGCGCCCGCGAAGGTTTCCGTCTTGCTCGCGCCGCGATTGGCAAAGGTGCTGGTGCCCTGTCCCCGGACGATGAACTCGTTCGCGCCGCCGGCCGCGCCGATGTATTCGACGATTTCCCAGCAGACGAGAGAGGCATTGGTGTTGTTGCTGCGCTGAACGATGATCTGGCCGGTGCCGTTGAAGCGGATGTTGGCGCAGACCTGGTTGGCGTTCTGGCTGGCAGCGCTGCCTGCGCCCGTGTTCTGTGAATTGGTGATGCGGACAAAGGCGTTGTTGAGGCTGGCGACGGCAACGAAGTCGCCCGGGGCATTGAGCGTGGCCTGGGTCTGCCCGGCGGCAATCGTCGTCACCCCGCGCTGCACCTTGACGTCGTTCTGGGCGTCGACGCGGGCGACGAGGCATGACGCGGCGACGAACGCCAGCACAAGGAAAGCAACCCGGGCCACGGACGGGCTCCTGGGAGATGGGCATGCAATCATTGCCATATGACCTCCGGTAAGTTGAGTATACAGCGAATGGGAATGATTGTCAAGCCTGGCCCTTCACATATTGCTCGCGCGCGCGAACGGCCTGGCCTGTCCGGGGTCGCGTGGGGGACGATTCCGCGGCTTGCCTGCCGGCGTGCTTGGGGCTTGGGCGGCACCGCTCCCGGACCTTGCCCGGGAGGATGGGGCAGGCATGAAAATCGCTCCCGCTGGCGTATAGTAGGCGCGACATGGCGGTTGGTCCCCAGGCTACGGCGGCGGGGGGCAGAGGAGCCACGTGGCGGCGAACGACGGAAAGGGATGACGGCGATGCATGTTGGAGCGGATTATTATCCGGAGCACTGGCCCCGGTCGCGGTGGCGGACCGACGCGCGGCTGATGCGCGAGGCGGGGTTCAATGTCACCCGCCTGGCCGAGTTCGCCTGGGTCAAGATGGAGCCGTGCGAGGGGCGGTTCGAGTTCGGCTGGCTGGATGACGCGCTGGCGGTGCTCAACGGGGAGGGGGTGTCGGCGCTTCTCTGCACGCCGACGGCGGCGATGCCGGCCTGGGTGGTGCGCAAGTACCCGGAGGTGATGGCGATGCAGGCGGACGGCACTCGCATGATGTGGGGCGGACGCAAGAACAACTGCTTCAGCAACGGCACCTACCGGTTGCTGTCCGAGCGCATTACGCGCGCCATGGCGGAGCATTATGCCGGCCATCCCGGGGTGATCGGCTGGCAGACCGACAACGAGTTCGGCCATCCCCCGTGCTACTGCGAGACCTGTCGGGGGGAGTGGCAGGACTGGCTGCGCGCCAAGTACGGCACCTTGGAGGCCCTGCACGCCGCCTGGGGCACCCACTTCTGGGGCCACGACCTCAGCGAGTGGGGCGAGATCCACATTCCCCACGGCCACGGGGCCCGCAATCCCGGGGCCTGCCTCGACTGGCGGCGCTTCTATTCCTGGCTGAACGTCCGCTTCCAGCGCGACCAGGTGCGCATCCTGCGCCAGGCGTGCCCGGGGCATGTCGTCACCCACAACCTCATGGGCCTCTTCCCGGAGATCAACTACTATGATCTCGCCGCCGACCTCGACTTCGCGAGCTGGGACAACTACCCGGTCTGGGGCGAGCCGACGGTGCGCTACGAGGCCGCCCTCGCCGCCGACCTGATGCGCGGCGTCAAGCGCAAGAACTTCTGGATCATGGAGCAGACCGCCGGGCCGTGCGGCGGCGGCACCTACGGACGCAGCCCGCGCCCGGGCGAACTGCGCAGCGTCGCCTACCAGCAGCTCGCACACGGGGCGGATGGCCAGGTCTGGTTCCGCTGGCGCACCTGCACCGTCGGCAGCGAGCAGTACTGGCATGGCCTGCTCGGGCATGACGGCAAGCCCGGCCGCCGCTACCGCGAGGCTGCCCGCACCGCCGGCGAATACCATCGCCTGGCGCGCCACCTCGAGGGCACCACCGTCCAGGCCCAGGCGGCCATCCTCTACGACTACGACAGCCTGTGGGCCACCGAAATCCAGCCCGGATTCGACGGCAACCGCTATGTCGACCGCATCAAGGCCTACCAGGAGGCCCTGTTCCGCGCCGGGGTCAACGTCGACCTGGTGCCTCCTGACGCGGACTTCGCACCTTACCGCCTGCTCCTGACGCCATGCCTGCAGGTGCTGCCGGACGCCCTGGCGGAGCGGCTCGATGCGTTCGTCCGCGCCGGCGGCGTGCTGTTGGCCGACACCCGCACTGGCGTCAAGGACGAGCACAACCGCTGCCATCCCCGCACCCTTCCGGGCAAGCTCGCCAAGGCCTTCGGCATCGTCATCCCGGAGTATGACGCGATCGGCGGCAACGACTGGCACCGCGACGCGGCACCGGCCGCCTTCCCGCTCGCTTCCACGGCGGACTTTCCCGGCGACTACACCTGCCACCGCCATGTCGACTGGATCGAGGCCAAGGGGGCCGAGGTCCTGCTCCGCCACACGGCCTGGCATCTGCAGGGGC
>CAZBDL010000238.1:0-6072 GCA_964490525.1 uncultured Victivallales bacterium
ATCTGCTGCTACGACCACGACGGCAAGTACGTCGCCGGAAACGTCTTCCGGGATGGCGGATTCCGCCGGATCTACCAGGGCACACGCTGGCGGAAGCTGCGCCGGGCGATCGTCCACCGCCAGTTGCCGATCTGCCGCGACTGCCAAGCGTCCATGGACATCCGCAGCGGGACCGCCCTATGACCCGGCTCCCGCCATCCATCCCCTGTCCGGGCTGCGACGCGGCCTACGACATCTCGGTTCCGGACCGGGAGAACCGCTTTCTGGGGACCGCGCCAGAGGATGCCCTCCTGGCCTGCGTCCATTGTGGCCTGCGCTATCGACGCTCCTTGCCCGACGAGGCGGCCGCCAGCGGGGCGGTCGCCGATGGCCGGTACCGGTGGAGCGAGTGCACCGCCGGCACCCGCGTGGCTTCCCCCCGGATGCGGCGGCGGCTGGCGGAGTTCGAAACGAGGCTCGGAAGGCCCGGCCGGGTCCTCGACATCGGTTGCGGCACCGGAACATTCCTGGCCCTCGCCCAAGAACGGGGTTGGGAGGCCATCGGCACCGATCTCCGCGAACGTCGAGAACCTGCCCTCTCCTCGTTGCGGGTGGTCATGACGGACCTGACCACAAACGACGCCCCGGAGATTCTCGACGGGGGCTTCGATCTTGTCCATCTCAGCCATGTTTTGGAGCATACAGCCGTGCCCACTTCCCTGCTTGATGCCGCGCTCCGCAAGCTCCGTCCCGGCGGCTGGCTCTGCGTCGAGGTTCCCAACGAGTTGAACTCCCTTGCCGCGCGCATCAAAATGGTTTTCGGCCGCCCATACGACAGCGCCACCGCCCGCTTCCGTCACCGATTATTCTTCACTGCGGGAACGTTGGCACAGATGGTTCGCCAGGCGGGAGGCGTGGACATCAAGGTCGCGACTCCAGCCGTCGGCGAGGATTTGGGCTGGGCGCACCGCACCTTCGACCAGCTCCAGTCCCGGATCAGAATGGGGGCTGTGTTGACCTGCATCGCCCGAAAGCCTGGGATATGAGCCCCCCGTTACGCCTGGTCTTCCTGTGCAACTCCCCGGCGGTGCCAGCCGGGGTCGAGAAGACGGTCCTGCTGCTCCTCCGTTACCTCGATCCTGCAGAAATCGCCCCGCGGGTGATCTGCAATGGCGAAGGGCCGTTCCCGGAATCGCTGCGTGCGATTGGGGCCGACGTCGAGGTTGTCACCGTTCCCGGGGGACGCCTTTCCCGAAGATTCACAGCGGCCGTGCGGGATTCGCTGCGCCGTCGTCCGGCGGAAGTAGTGCAACTTCACCTATCCCGGGCCTTGGCACCGATGTTGCGCCGGAGCGGGGCCAAGGTGGTCGAACGGCTGAACATGACCCGCCACGCCCAGGCCTGGTATCCCCTGCGCTGGCGCCCGCTCGACCTCCTGACCGCATGCTGGATCGACCATTTCGTCGTGGTCTCCGAGTCCCTGCGCCAGTCCTTCATCGAACGCGGCTACCCGGCCGACAAGCTCACGGTCGTCCACAACGGCATCGAGCTGCCCCATAATTTCCGGCGCGACAAGCTCCGGCGGGAATGGGGCTTCCCGCCGGATGCCCCGGTGGTCGCCGGAGTTGGCCGCCTGACCCGCCAGAAGGGCTTCGATGTCTTTCTCGAGACGGCGGCGCTGCTTGCCACCACGGTTCCTACGGCGCGCTTCGTCATCGCCGGGGACGGGGAGGAGCGCGAAGCGCTGGCGCGGCGCGCGGCTGACTTGGGAATCGCCGACAAGGTTCTCTTCCTGGGGTATCGCCAGGATGTCCTCGATGTGCTGGGCTCGGTTGACCTCCTGTTTTATCCCAGCCTCTGGGAACCGTTCGCCAACACTATCCTCGAGGCAATGAGCGTGGGAACGCCCGTGGTCGCCTCGGATGTCGGGGGCAACCCCGAAGCCATTGACGATGGCAAGAACGGACGGCTCGTCCCGACGGAGGATCCAGCCGCCGCGGCCACGTGCCTGGCGGAACTGTTGGCAAGCCCGGAACTGCGCCTGCGCCTGGTGGAGACGGCCCGCCGTGACTGCACCCGGTTTTCGGTTGGGCAGATGATTCGTGGCCATGAACGCGTTTACGTGGCATTGTGTCACCGTTCGTAGTGGCGCCTTTAGGCGCTGGACCCGGCGCCTTGGAGCCCCAGGGACGGGGGCGCAACGGCTGAAGCCGTCACTACGTACAAATACCTCATTGGCTTAAGCCGCACCGCCAAGCATTCCACATGCGCATCCATCATTTGATCGTCGACCTTGATTCCGGCGGGGCCGAGTGGCAGTTGGCCCGGCTAGCGGTCGGACTGAGGGACGCTGGCTGCGAAGTTCGCGTCACCTCCCTGCTGCCGCCAGGCGAGGCGGGAAACTGGCTGAAAGAGAAGGGCATCCCTGTTGATGGCCTCGGCATCACATCCCCGGGACAGGGCATCGTCCGGCTTCCGCGCCTGATCCGCGAAATTCGCGGATTCCGTCCGGACATCCTCCACACCTGGATGTTCCACGCCAACGTGGCCGGGGCACTGGCGGGACGAGTTGCCGGAGTCCCGGTGATTCTCGGATCGCTACGCGTTGCGGAACAGGAGCGGCCTTCCCATCTCGCCTGGGAACGACGTCTTGCCGGACTGCGCAAGCTCATCCTGTGCAATTCCAAAGGAGTTTCCGACCATGCCGCCAACCATGGAATTCCTCCGGAAAAATTGCAGGTCATCGGCAACGATTTTGACGCTTCCCTATTCCCGCATCGCCCAAGGGTTGCTCCTGCGGACGAGGGGCCATGGAAAATCCTTTTCCTAGGACGGCTCCATGCCCAGAAAGGCGTGCTCGACCTGATCGAAGCCATGGCGATCCTTTGCCGTTCACGACAAGACATCACGCTCTGCCTGGTTGGCAACGCCCCCGACCAAACCTACCTGGCTAGCATGGAGAAAATGGTTGCCGCCCATCATCTTGCCAACCACATCCTGATTCGTCCAGCCTGCCGGCACGAGGACATCCCCGGACTGATGCGGGAACATCACCTGCTGGTTCTGCCGTCCCTTTGGGAGGGCATGCCCAATGTGATCATGGAAGCCTTCGCCACGGGGCTGCCGGTGGTCGCCACCGACATCCCCGGCACCCGCGAACTGGTGACCGACGGCGAGACAGGCCGACTCGTCCATCCGGGCGATCCTTCGCATCTGGCCGCAGGCATTAGCCTAGCCATGGTCCGCCATGGCGAATCCCTGCGCATGGCGGCGCGGGCCCGGGATTGGCTCATTGCGCATCATCACCCTGGCATCATTCTGCAAAAATACCTAGACACCTACCGGCAGGCATCCCGACCCGCCGACGGCGGGTAAATGCTAAATCACAAGCCCGAAATCCGAAATCCTAGACAGGATGCACAAGATTGACAGTAATGCGAATCATCCATTGCCCATTCCGGGAACGCCAATCTCCGCATTGGCGTGAAGAGGGATAAACACAGAGCTCACTGAGAAAGCCAACGAAGGGAATCGAAATCAAGATTGGGATCGATATCGAGGGATGAGCTCGAAACGATCGCGATTTCGATAGCGATTCCAAGGCACACCGCATTCCCCGCTCCGCATTCGACCCCCACCACCACGCCACGGCGTGGCCAGCTCCGCCCCCCCTTCCGTCCACCGTCCACCGTCCACCGCCCACCGACTACTGATCACTGATTACTGCCTAACCCCCCTTCCAAACTCCAGCACTCCAGAACGTTGGCACTTTAGAACTTCCCCATGTGTGGCATCGCCGGCATCCTTGATCCCCTGACGGCCCCTGGCCTGGATTCACTGCGGGCGATGGCGGCGACGATGGTCCGGCGGGGGCCGGACGACGACGGCTTTCTCGTCGACGGGCCATTGGGCTTGGCCCATCGGCGGCTCAGCATCATCGACCTGTCAGGGGGGCACCAGCCCATCCTGAACGAGGACGAGAGCCTTGCGGTAGTCTGCAACGGCGAAATCTACGACTTCCAGGCCATCCGCAAGGGATTGGAGGCGAAGGGACACCGCTTCCGGACGGGGAGCGATTCAGAGCTCCTGCTCCACCTTTACGAGGAGGAGGGCGAAGCCTTCCTGTCCCGGCTCAACGGGATGTTCGCCTTCGCGATTGCCGACCGCAAGCGCTATGCCCTACTGCTGGGACGCGACCGCTTCGGCAAGAAGCCGCTCTTTTACGCCTGCGCCGGAGAGCGGTTCGCCTTCGCCTCCGGGCCCTCCGCCCTGCGCACCCTACCCTGGGTGGACACCACGCTGGACCTCGAGGCGGTCCACGACTACCTCGAATTCCAATACCTGCCGTGTCCGGCCTCGATTCATCGCGGCATCCGCAAACTGCCCCCGGGCAGCATGGCCCGCTGGGACGGGACGGCGCTCCGGATCGACCGCTATTGGCAACCAAGCCTGCCCGGCGACTCGGCTGTCCCCTTTGCGGAGGCGGCAAGGGATCTCCGGACGTGCCTGGACGCGGCGGTCCGCCGACGGTTGGTGGCCGACGTGCCGGTCGGCTGCTTCCTCTCGGGGGGCATGGATTCGAGCATCATCGCGGCGCTGGCGGCACAGGCCCACCCGCAGGTCAAGACCTTCTCGATCGGCTTCCCGGAGAAGAAGTATGACGAACGGGCGCATGCCCTTCGGGTGGCCCGGCACATCGGATCAGACCACCACTTCCTGGAGGTTGATCCGTCCAGTTTCGCCGCGCTGGCCGACATCGTCGATTGGTACGAGGAACCGTTCTGCGACGCCTCGATGATTCCCACCACCCTGCTGGCGGCCTTCACCCGCCGCCAGGTGACGGTGGCCCTGAGCGGCGACGGCGCCGACGAATTGTTCGGTGGCTACGAGCGCTATGTTGCCATGCGCCTGCTCCACCGCCTCGACATCCTTCCAGCGTTCCTCAGACGCCCTGCGGTTGCAGCCATGCTGCACATCCTGCCGCCCAAGACGGAAGAACGCACCCACCTCGGCCGAATCCGCCGATTTCTCGACCTGCTTTCCCACCAAGGACTCGAACGCTACCGCCACCTGATCAACCGCTTCCCTGAAAAGGCACGGAGGCCGTTCTACGGCCCGGCCCTTGCGGAGGTTGCCGGCCGGCATCGTTCCTTAGACTTCCTGGAGTCCCATGGCGGCTTGCGAACGGACCTCGGGGCCGATGCCGCAGCCTCGCTCCTCGACCTCAAGACCTATCTTCCCGAGGACATCCTGGTCAAGGTGGACCGGGCCTCAATGGCGCATGCCCTGGAGGTGCGGTGTCCATTCCTCGACCCGGAGGTGGCAGCGCTGGCGATGCGGTTGCCCTTCTCCTTCAAGCAGAAGGGATTTTCGCGGAAGCGGATCCTCGCGGCGGCCTGTGCCGACCTGCTTCCCGAGGCCATCTTCGCCCGGCGCAAGATGGGCTTTGGCGTGCCGATCGCACGCTGGCTACGGGGGCCATGGCTGAAGCCAGCCCGTGACGTCCTCCTCTCCGGCCCCTTGTTCGAGCGCGGCCTGTTCCATCGGCAGGGCCTCGAGCGCCTGCTGGCGGAGCATGCCGCCCAGCAAGCCGACCACAGCTATGCCCTCTTCGCCATCCTCATCCTCGCCCTGTGGCTGGAATCAGCCCGATCCCGGGAACGCCAAGCATTTTGTATGTAGTGGCGGCTTCAGCCGTTGCGCCCTTGTTCTTTGGGCTTCAATGCACCGAGGATGCGCCTAGAAAGACGCCACTACGAACGGAGACACACCATCCGCATTGGCGAATTCCCCGGGAACGCCAATCTCCGCATTGGCGAACAACCCGTGCCCCATGAAAAACGGCGAGGACGCTACTGCCGCCTTCCGCGCTCCGCCCCCCCCTTCACCGATCACCGAACACCTATCACCGATTACCCCTCTCCCCGCCTCTTCTCCTTTTCAGCCTGACAGCCTTCAGCCTTCAGCCTCTCCATGGCCCTTCTCTGCCGCACGCATGACCGCCGACTACCTGCATCTGTACGAGGGACTCCTCGCCGCCCCCCGGGAGAATTCCACCACGAAGGACACGAAGGTCACGAAGGAAGACCGAAA
>CAZBDL010000239.1:0-6047 GCA_964490525.1 uncultured Victivallales bacterium
ATCGCCAGTTCGCTGGAGGCGTATGTCCGGCAGGGCGGAAATCTGTTCATGGCGATTCCCCAGTTCAGCGGCAGGCTCGACCGCAACTACAAGACCTATGCCCCCGGCGACATGGTCGGTCTCGGCTCGCTGGCCGGCCTCTCGCTGACCGGCAAGGGCGCGGCCATCACCGGCATCGACGTCCTGGCGCCCGTCGCCAATGGCATCTCCCTGGAGGCTGGCAACTTCCCCGTGCCCGCCGCCGTCAATGTCGCCAACATCACAGTCCTTGACCCCGCGATCGTTGTGCTCGCCGCCGACCAGTCCGGAAACCCCGTCCTGACCAGGAGATCCCTGGGGGACGGGCATGTCTATTGCCTGACCACCTGGAACCACCCGGGGGCGGAGGGCCTGGACGGCTTCATGACGGCCCTCCTCAAGGCATTCGGCAAGCTGGCCAATCCTGACGTCCGCATCTCCCAGGTCGGTCTTGAGGAGCCCGGCAACATCGCCTCCCATGTCACCTATGTCGAATACGCCGACCAGATCTATGTCATGAACATCGATGGCCATGCGGGCCACGATGTCGATGTGACCATCCATGGGCAGACGCACACCCTGAGCCTCATGCCGGGAGGAACCGGCAACTGGATGGACTGGCTCAAGACCCTTCCCAACATCGATCCTCCCCAGGGGCCCGGGACTCTGCAGTACAGCGCGGGGACATACAGCATCGCGGAGGATGGCGGCAGCGCCACCGTCACGGTCAACCGCGTCGGCGGCCATCTCGGAGCGGTCGGCGTGGACTATGCCACGTCCGACGGCACGGCCGTTGCCGGCAGCGACTACCTTGCCGCCTCCGGAACGCTGCAATGGAGCGACGGCGATGTCACGGCTAAGTCCTTTGCGGTGCCCATCGTGGACAACGACTTCTATGAAGGGAACAGGACGGTCTTCATCACGCTGTCCAACCCCCAGGGCACGGTTGTCTCGGGAACCAATCCCGTCATCCTCACCATCCTCGAGGACGACCCCGACCCCAACAACCATGCCCCGACGGTGGCCATCGCCTTGAGCACGCCGGTGGCCGCAGTGGGCGAGACGGTCATCGCGACCCTGACGCTGGACGATCCCAACGCGGGCGACGTCCTCATCCCGGCGCTGACCGTCAACGGGATTGACGTGACTTCCAGCCTGACGGGCAACGGCCATGCCTACACCTACAGCTACACGACGACGGGGACGGGGCCGGTGCATTTCGTCGCCAAGGTGTCGGACGGAAAACTGGAGGCCTCGGATTCCGCCACGTTGAACGTCACGGCCGACGGAACGACTGGCACCGTCCTCTACACCTCGGCGGTCTTCCCGACCGCGAACGACATCAACAACAACACCAACTACGCGAGTTTTCTCGTGCCGGTCACGGCGGGCGAGCGTGCCGCCGGCCGGGTCACGGTCATCGTCCGCGGCTATGCGACGGGCGACACGCTGGCGATGCGCAAGCATACGGGCAACCCGGAGTCCAACTACCAAGGCACCCAGGGCGCCCAGAGCTATGCCTTGCTGACCGATGCCTACAACTATGCGGTCAGCGGCGGGCTGTGGTATGTCGGGCCGCTGGCGTCCGGCGAAGCCAACGAGCTCGAATTTGCCGTGCCTCCGGCATCGGGCGAGTACTGGCTGCACCTCGGGTCGCCGATCTTTGCCTATGGCGGGGGCGGCAGCAACTACTACTTCACCGTCGAGAAGGCAAACCAGGCGCCGACGGTGACGCTGGCGCTGTCCGCCTATGTCGCGGCACCGGGCGAATCCGTGACCGCAACATTGACGCTGAATGATGCCGACGGCGATTCCCTGACCCCGAGCCTGCTGATCGACGGCGTTGATGTCAGTGCGGGGCTTTCCGGAAGTGGAGGCACCTACACCTACAGCTATACCGTCGTTGCTGGCGACAACATTCTCTTCGTGGCCCAGGCCAGCGATGGCGCCTTGCTGGGCAGCGACGCCAAGATCCTGAATGTCGCCGACGAGGAGCCGCCGCCCCCGGGGACGGCGCAACTGACCATGGCTGCGGTTCCGCCCGGCGGCGGCACGACCACGCCCGCCGTGGACGGCAGCCCGCACACGGTCGAGGTCGGCGTCCCGGTGGCGATCGCCGCCACCCCGGCCGCAGGCAAGGTCTTCAGCGGCTGGACCGCCACCGCCAACGCGGCCGTCGCCCTGCCCGCCGCAGCCGCCACCACCGTCACCCTCGCCGGCGACGCCACCGTCACCGCGAACTTCGCCGACGTCGTTGCCGGCTACGTTGACATTCCCCTGTTGCGCAGCATCACCAAGGTGCAGCCGATGACGGGGATTGTCTTCTTCCTGAGCAGCTCCCACAAGGACACGGATGCCATCCAGCTCGAATTCTCGTACATCCTGCCCAGCGACATGGTCACCGGGGCGGGCATCTATGACTGGTCGACGCTCGACGCCAAGCTGGATGCGATCGCCAGCCGTGGCCATCAGGCCATCTTGCGCTTCCGCTACACTCATCCCGGAATGGCCACCGCCGTCCCCGCCTACATCAAGGCACTGCCGGACTACGAAGAGACGGTTCACACGACGGCGGAATACGGGACGACACACTATCCCGACTGGCGGCATGCCGAACTGCAACGCTTCACGCTTGAGTTCTTCACCGAATTTGCCGCCCGTTATGACACCGATCCCCGCGTCGCCTTTCTCCAGGCAGGCTTTGGCCACTGGGGAGAATACCATGTCTACAACGGGCCACGCATTCTTGGCACCACCTTCCCCGGCAAGGATTTCCAGGAAGGCTTCTTCCGCAAGATGGACGAGGTTTTCGAGCATCTCCCGTGGTCGCTGGGCATCAATTCCGCCAGCGACACCTACAGCCCGCTGAGCGCTAAGCCGGAACTGCTCGACATGCATTGGGGGCTCTTCGACGATTCCTTCATGCACGAGACCCATCACATATGGAACGAGCCATTGTGGGACTTCTATGGCGTCGGCCACTATGCGCACTCCCCGCATGGTGGTGAACTGAGCTACCACAGCCTCTACGACCAGCAAAACGTACTCAATCCCGAAGGTATCCATGGGCGAACCTACGAAGAGGAAAGCGCCAAGTTTCACATCACCTACATGTTCGGCAACGACCAGCCCTTGTACCAGCCGATGTCGCGCATCCGCGAGGCAGGCATGGCCAATGGCTACAAGTTCCATGTCAATTCCTTCCGCGCCTCGCAGGATTCGTCCCTGATCGAAGTCACGAACCGTGGCGTCGCGCCGATCTATCATGACGCCTATCTTGCTGTCAACGGCATTCGGGCCACGCAATCCCTGCGTGGTCTATTGCCAGGACAGACCCTGCTCTGCCAGATCGCTGTGGGAGGCACGAATCCTGTGCTCACCATCGAGTCCGACCGACTGGTCCCTGGCCAGGTGATTGAATACAGCGCCGGCAACCATGCCCCGACGGTGGCCATCGCCCTGAGCACGCCGGTGGCCGCAGTGGGCGAGACGGTCATCGCGACCCTGACGCTGCGCGATCCCGACATGGGGGACGTCCTCGTCCCGACGCTGACCGTCAACGGGATTGACGTGACTTCCAGCCTGACGGGCAACGGCCATGCCTACACCTACAGCTACACGACGACGGGGACGGGGCCGGTGCATTTCGTCGCCAAGGTGTCGGACGGAAAACTGGAGGCCTCGGATTCCGCCACGTTGAACGTCACGGCCGACGGAACGACTGGCACCGTCCTCTACACCTCGGCGGTCTTCCCGACCGCGAACGACATCAACAACAACACCAACTACGCGAGTTTTCTCGTGCCGGTCACGGCGGGCGAGCGTGCCGCCGGCCGGGTCACGGTCATCGTCCGCGGCTATGCGACGGGCGACACGCTGGCGATGCGCAAGCATACGGGCAACCCGGAGTCCAACTACCAAGGCACCCAGGGCGCCCAGAGCTATGCCTTGCTGACCGATGCCTACAACTATGCGGTCAGCGGCGGGCTGTGGTATGTCGGGCCGCTGGCGTCCGGCGAAGCCAACGAGCTCGAATTTGCCGTGCCTCCGGCATCGGGCGAGTACTGGCTGCACCTCGGGTCGCCGATCTTTGCCTATGGCGGGGGCGGCAGCAACTACTACTTCACCGTCGAGAAGGCAAACCAGGCGCCGACGGTGACGCTGGCGCTGTCCGCCTATGTCGCGGCACCGGGCGAATCCGTGACCGCAACATTGACGCTGAATGATGCCGACGGCGATTCCCTGACCCCGAGCCTGCTGATCGACGGCGTTGATGTCAGTGCGGGGCTTTCCGGAAGTGGAGGCACCTACACCTACAGCTATACCGTCGTTGCTGGCGACAACATTCTCTTCGTGGCCCAGGCCAGCGATGGCGCCTTGCTGGGCAGCGACGCCAAGATCCTGAATGTCGCCGACGAGGAGCCGCCGCCCCCGGGGACGGCGCAACTGACCATGGCTGCGGTTCCGCCCGGCGGCGGCACGACCACGCCCGCCGTGGACGGCAGCCCGCACACGGTCGAGGTCGGCGTCCCGGTGGCGATCGCCGCCACCCCGGCCGCAGGCAAGGTCTTCAGCGGCTGGACCGCCACCGCCAACGCGGCCGTCGCCCTGCCCGCCGCAGCCGCCACCACCGTCACCCTCGCCGGCGACGCCACCGTCACCGCGAACTTCGCCGACGTCGTTGCCGGCTACGTTGACATTCCCCTGTTGCGCAGCATCACCAAGGTGCAGCCGATGACGGGGATTGTCTTCTTCCTGAGCAGCTCCCACAAGGACACGGATGCCATCCAGCTCGAATTCTCGTACATCCTGCCCAGCGACATGGTCACCGGGGCGGGCATCTATGACTGGTCGACGCTCGACGCCAAGCTGGATGCGATCGCCAGCCGTGGCCATCAGGCCATCTTGCGCTTCCGCTACACTCATCCCGGAATGGCCACCGCCGTCCCCGCCTACATCAAGGCACTGCCGGACTACGAAGAGACGGTTCACACGACGGCGGAATACGGGACGACACACTATCCCGACTGGCGGCATGCCGAACTGCAACGCTTCACGCTTGAGTTCTTCACCGAATTTGCCGCCCGTTATGACACCGATCCCCGCGTCGCCTTTCTCCAGGCAGGCTTTGGCCACTGGGGAGAATACCATGTCTACAACGGGCCACGCATTCTTGGCACCACCTTCCCCGGCAAGGATTTCCAGGAAGGCTTCTTCCGCAAGATGGACGAGGTTTTCGAGCATCTCCCGTGGTCGCTGGGCATCAATTCCGCCAGCGACACCTACAGCCCGCTGAGCGCTAAGCCGGAACTGCTCGACATGCATTGGGGGCTCTTCGACGATTCCTTCATGCACGAGACCCATCACATATGGAACGAGCCATTGTGGGACTTCTATGGCGTCGGCCACTATGCGCACTCCCCGCATGGTGGTGAACTGAGCTACCACAGCCTCTACGACCAGCAAAACGTACTCAATCCCGAAGGTATCCATGGGCGAACCTACGAAGAGGAAAGCGCCAAGTTTCACATCACCTACATGTTCGGCAACGACCAGCCCTTGTACCAGCCGATGTCGCGCATCCGCGAGGCAGGCATGGCCAATGGCTACAAGTTCCATGTCAATTCCTTCCGCGCCTCGCAGGATTCGTCCCTGATCGAAGTCACGAACCGTGGCGTCGCGCCGATCTATCATGACGCCTATCTTGCTGTCAACGGCATTCGGGCCACGCAATCCCTGCGTGGTCTATTGCCAGGACAGACCCTGCTCTGCCAGATCGCTGTGGGAGGCACGAATCCTGTGCTCACCATCGAGTCCGACCGACTGGTCCCTGGCCAGGTGATTGAATACAGCGCCGGCAACCATGCCCCGACGGTGGCCATCGCCCTGAGCACGCCGGTGGCCGCAGTGGGCGAGACGGTCATCGCGACCCTGACGCTGCGCGATCCCGACATGGGGGACGTCCTCGTCCCGACGCTGACCGTCAACGGGATTGACGTGACTTCCAGCCTGACGGGCAACGGCCATGC
>CAZBDL010000240.1:0-6013 GCA_964490525.1 uncultured Victivallales bacterium
CGAGCCACAGCCCACCCTGCAGGGTATGCCGGTTTCGCCGAAACCGGCACGGCCCCCGACGACGCCCCGCGCCCCGCATGCCGCCACCCCGTGGCGCTTTCGGCGAAAGCGCCATACGCCTTGCCGCTATCTCCCGAGCCACAGCCCACCCTGCAGGGTATGCCGGTTTCGCCGAAACCGGCACGGCCCCCGACGGCGCCCCGCGCCCCACCTGCCGCCACCCCGCAGGCGCTTTCGGCGCAAGCGCCATACGCTTGCCGCCACCTACCGCGCCAGGGGCCGCCCGTGGTCGCTGATCCCGGCCGGGAAACGGCGATGGCAAATGGCGCGTCGCGGGCATATACTTCCACTCAAACATCCACCTCTGGCACAAGGCCCGAGCATGGCTCCATCCGAAGACATTTCCGCCACGATCAAGATGCCCGTCGAGACGGACAGTCCGATCTTGGTGGTGGACGACGACCCCGCCGTGGTGCAACTGGTTGCCCGCATGTTGCGGCATGCCGGGCACCACCGGGTCATCGGGGCGGAGCGCGGGCTGGGCGCGCTGCGCCTGTTGGGCATCTCGGACGACGGCAATCAACTCGCCGAGGCCGACCGGCAGCAGATTTCCCTGGTCATCCTCGACATTGTCATGCCCGACCTCAATGGCGTGGAAGTCTGCCGCCGGATCAAGCGCGCACGGCCCGACATGGGGGTCATCCTGATCACCGGCAACGACATCGAAAACATCCACCAGCGCCTCATCGAATCAGGCGCCGACGACTTCCTGACCAAGCCCTTCAATCCCGACGAACTGGCGGCACGGGTCGCCCTGCTGCTGCGGCGGCGTTCCCTGGCGACCGCCAGCGAGGCGGTGCTTGGACAGGCCCGGCGCAGCGGCGGCCAGCGCATGCCCTACATTGGCGACCGCATCGGCGACTATGTGATCATCGACACCTTGGGCTGGGGCAAGTCATCGATCATCTTCCGGGCCGCCGACACCCGCACCAACGACCCGGTCGCGATCAAGATGCTGACCCGCTATGCCGCCGAGTTCAAGGACGTCGTCTCGCGCTTCCACAACGAAGCCCGGATCATGAGCGCCATCCGCCACCCCCACATCATCGCCCTCCACCATGCCGGCGAGTACGATGGCTGCCCCTACCTCGTCCTCGAGTACTTTCCCGGCGTCGACCTGGAGGAATATGTCGTCACCCGCGGCCGTCCTGACTTCCCGACCTTCCTGCGCATCGCGCGCGACCTCGCCGGGGCACTGCGGGTGATCCATGAGGCGGGCATCATCCATCGTGACGTCAAGCTCAAGAATGTGTTGATCGTGCCGCTCACCGGGGCCATCAAGCTCTCGGACTTCGGCATCGCCCTGACCGCCGAGTCGCCGCATGTCACCCAGGACGGGTTCATTGTCGGCACCCCCCTGTACATGGCACCGGAGGTCTTCTCGGGCGAGCCGGCCACGATCCAATCCGACGTCTACGCGTATGGCGCCACGCTCTACCATCTGCTCACCGGAGTTCCGCCCTTCGTCGCGGAGCGCTCCACGGACCTGTACCGCAAGCACCGCCACCTGGTGGCGCCGCCGATCGTGACCTACCGTGCGGGGGTGCCCGTGGCCTGGGACAAGCTGATCATCGACGCCTGCCTGGCGAAGGATGCGGGGGATCGGCCCGCCGACATGGACGCCATCATCACGGCGCTCGACCAGCTTGCCGAGGCGACATTCTAGGCCGATCGTGTCGGTCACGCGGGCGCCAGCATTCCCCGGTGCCAGGCCGAGATCTCCGCGGCCATGCGGCGCAGGCCAAAGCGACCGGCGACGGCCTCACGCCCATGGTGGCCAAGCGCGAGCAGGCGCGGGGGGTCAGCCAGCAGCGCCGCCAGCGCCGCCGCCAGGGCAGCGGGATCGCCGGGGGGGCAGGTCAGGCCGCCGCCGGTCATGGCCACCAGCTCGGGGAAGCCACCGGCTTCGGCCAGCACGACCGGCACGCCAGCGGCCATGGCCTCGAGGGCGAAGAACCCGAACGCCTCGCCGCACGGAGCGGGCCCGGCCATCAGGGTCAGGCCGGCCAGGAAGTCGCGGCGCTCGCCCGCCGTGGCAAATTCGTCGCGAAACTCGCAGGCCTCACCGACCCCGGCCGCCACCAGGCGTCGCCTCACCTTGGCGACAAAGTCGGCGTCGCCGCCGAGCATGCCGCCGGTCGCATGGAGCCGGGCATGGCGACCCGGCGGAGTCTCCCGGAGCAGGATGAAGGCCTCCGCCAGGATGTCCAGCCCCAGCGCGGGCGCCAGGCGCGAAAGATAGCCGATCACCGGCGGGGCCAGGGGACGAGGCGAAGGGACATAGCTGGCCGCGTCGATTCCGGGGCGCACCACCGCGATGCAGGCCCGAGGCAGGCCAAGGCGCCGGGACATCCGTTCGGCATAGGCCTCGCTGACCGCCATGAAACCGTCCACGTCCGCGGCCTTTTCCGCCATCGCCGCCCAGACCTGCCAGGCATAGTCTTCGGGCATGGCGTCGACCCATTGGTCTTCGTCCTGCAGGAGGCATGCGACCGGGATGCGAAGTTCGCGCCGCAGGGGCTCGGCAAGCCCGAGGAGCAGGCCGTTGGAGAGCTGGACAAGGTCGGGCGGCTCCTGGCGCAGCCAGTCGACCAGGCGGGCGATCTCGTCGGCCTGGCGTCCAGCCGTGCCGCGGAGCATCGACAGGGTCATCTCCTCCAGGCCGCGGGCCCGGGTCGACGCGGCCTGGCGTCCGGCCCAACGCAGCACGGCAGGGTGGTCGAGGCAGCCGCGGACCGCCTCGGCCAGAGATCCCGCCCAGGGGGCCTGTTCTTTGAGCCAAGTCCTCACCGCCCCGAAGAAGACGGGCACTGGGGCATCCCCCTCCCTGCCGCCCGTCTCGTCGGCGGCAAACCACGGCAGGTACATGGGGACGGCGACAACATCATGGCCAAAATCACGCAGCGCCCGCACCATGGCCATGTCGCGCAGGCAATTCTGGCAGTAGAATCCGCCGCCGCTGCCGGGGACGAGATGGACGATCCTGAGCCGGTCCGTCATCGCGCAACGCCTCCTGCAGCAAGCCGAGCGACATCGCCAGGCCGCACAGTCGTCACTGTAGCCCCGCGAATGCCCCTCGCCAAACCGCTTGCAATTCCCGTCGACGGAACTATCTTATCGGCTGCTTTCGGGCGTGTAGCTCAGTTGGTTAGAGCGCTACGTTGACATCGTAGAGGTCGCAGATTCGAGTTCTGCCACGCCCACCATTTTCTCTTTTCCTCATATTCCCTGCCCCTGCCGAGCGCAACCGGACGGCTTTGCCGCCGCTCGCCCGTCCGGCGCCCCAGATGCCGCGCCAGGGCAAGGTCGGCTCGGGCGTCCCTACCTGCACCCAACCGAAGCCAGGAGACCTGCCATGCCCGCGTCCTTGCCCTGTCGTTGCGTCCTCGCGATCGCGCTGACCGGGTCGACCGCCGCCTGGGCGGGCACCTATGACGGCGGGATGGGGACAGTGGACAATCCCTATCTGCTCGGCTCGGTGGCCGACTGGCAGGAGCTGGCCGACACCCCCGACGACTGGGCGAGCCATTTCCTGATGGTGGCGGATATTGATTTTGGCGGCGGGGCGATCCCGCAGGTCTCGCCGGATCTCAACCCTCTCTACGGTCATCAAAACACGCCCTTCACGGGAGTCTTCGACGGGGGCGGCTTCGCCCTGCGCGACGGCACGGTCGGCAGCGTCGGGGCATCCCCCGACCACATCGCCCTGATCGGCAAAGTCGAGCTTGGCGGCATCATCCGCAACCTCCGCGCCGAGGACATCGTCGTCACCGGCGAGGACTTCTGCGGCATCCTCGTCAGCTACCTCGAGCAGGGCACGATCGAGAACTGCCACGTCACGGGCAGCGTCACGGGCAACGACTACGTCGGCGGCTTGGTCGGCGAAACCTGGCAGGGGGTGATCGACGACTGCAGTTCCGCCGCCGAGGTGAACGGCGTGGAGACCGGCGGTTGGGATCCTTCCTACACCGGCGGCCTGCTGGGGAACAACAATGAGGGCACGGTGCGGATGAGCCACGCGACCGGGGCGGTCGTCGGCGTTGATTCGGTCGGCGGGCTGATCGGGTACTCCGACGGCACGGTCGAGCGCAGCTACGCGACCGGATCCGTCAACGGCACGGCATCCGTCGGCGGATTGATTGGCGGCAGCGGCGGCCCGGTGAGCGACAGCTATGCGCAGGGGGCCGTCACCGGCACGGATTATGTCGGCGGGATGTTCGGGTTCGACACCAACGAGACCACCAACGGCTACGCCTCGGGCCTGGTGGCCTGCCCCGGGGCGAACCGCGGCGGCTTCACCGGGCACACCAATGGCACCAGCAGCGTCGTCACCGCCTGCTTCTGGGACACGGAGACCAGCCTGCAGCCGGCCAGTCCCGCAGGCACCCCCAAGAGCACGGCCGAAATGCAGACCGAGGCGACCTTCACGGACGTCGGCTGGGATTTCGCCACCATCTGGGCCATCTCGCCGGGCGAGTATCCCCGGTTGCGCCCGACAGCCTTTGTGGTAACCTTCCGGACCGACGGCACGGCGGGGGCAACCTTGACCGGGGGCGTCACCGAACTGACCCAGACGGTGGCTCGGGCTGGCGACGCCACGCCGGTCGAGGCCATTCCGGAGGTAGACGGGCTGCCTTTCCTGAGGTGGACGGGTGACCTGGAGAGCGTTGACAACCCCTTGACGGTCACGGGCGTGAGCGGCCCGATGACCATCACCGCGACGTTCGGCGATCCCTTGTCAGTGGGGTCCCGCCTGGAGATTGCGGCGGCGGACATCGGCCTGGCCGAGTTCCAGGCCAAGCCGAAGGCCTACGCCATCTTCGCCCATCCCGTCTCAGGAAAGGTGGGGCAAAAGGCGGGGGTCAAGGTTCTGACCAAGGTCAGCCCGAAGCCCCCGGCGGAGACCACGATCGTCGGCGAATGGACAAAGAAGATCGGGCTCTACAACAAGAAGACCTTCGCGGCGGCGCAGAAGGCAGGTGAAGGGGCCGCGAGCTGGCTGAACTACGCGCCCAACCAGCAACCCCTGCTGATGGCGCTGCAGGTGGCGAGCAAGGAGGCCTTGCCGATCGACCGCAAGATCCGGTCCGTCCAGTTGCAGCCGCCCGTCATCGACCAGATCGACGACAATGGGGACGGCACGCTGACGGTCGCCGGGGCCTGGTTCGGGGTCAAGAGGCCGAAGGCCTGGCGGGAATACACGGTTGCCGGCAAGGACGGGGGCACGGTCGTCAAGCGCCAGGCGATGAAAGTGCTGGTCGACCCTGCCGCGGGATTTCTCGATGGCAAGGGCAAGCCCGCCTGCATGAATCCGGAAGACGGTGCCAGCCAAGTTCTGCTGGTCATTCCGGCGAAGGAGCCAAAGGGTGACCGCACGATCGACACGATCGTGATCGAGAACAGCGTCGGCCTGGCGGTCGGGGACGATCCCACCTGGACGCCGTAGGCCAACGGGGGCTTCAGGGGCTGAATCAGGATCGTCGTGCAGCGCCCCGAGGCGGTTTTGGCAAACCCGGCGTCCGCGTGGCCACCGTCTTGAAGGCACCGGGCGAAGCGGGAATGTCAGCGGCGGGGCACACAGGAGGCTCGCTTACGGGCCGACCGGGCCTGAACCTCCGGGGGGAGTGTCGTCGTCGGACCGACGGCGTCCCGGGGGGGCCGGGGGAACCTCGGGGAGGAGTGGCCCCTCGGTCAGCTCGCGGATGCGGTTGGCGACGGTCTGTTCGGCATTGGCTTGGCGCTCGCTGAACTTGCGTTCGACCTCGGCAAGGCGGGCCCGTGACTGCTCAAGGCGCTGACGGTTGGCTTCCATCTGCTCGGCGAATTCGGCGGCGACGGCCTCGGCCAAGGCGGCACGGGCGCGCTCGCGGGCGGCATCGTCGACCGCCTCGTGATACGCCTGCTGGAGAGACCTCAAGCGCTGATAATCTTCGTTG
The DNA here is from genome assembly GCA_964490525.1 of uncultured Victivallales bacterium. Classification (GTDB taxonomy): domain Bacteria; phylum Verrucomicrobiota; class Lentisphaeria; order Victivallales; family CAZBDL01; genus CAZBDL01. The sequence goes on from CAZBDL010000240.1 coordinate 5,997, forward strand.
CGCCGCTGGCGGAACTG
>CAZBDL010000241.1:0-5984 GCA_964490525.1 uncultured Victivallales bacterium
CGCCGACAAGGGGGAGCGTGGCGTCCTGCAGTCCCTGGCGACGCTGGAGTTCTATCGGCCGACCCGGGAGGAGACAACGGCGGGCGGTGCGGCATCGGTCCGCAAGGAGACGCCCCGGGAGGACTGGACGCCGGAGTATGCGGCCAGCCGCGAGCAGATCGTCCGGAGCATCGAAAACCTGAAGGGCTGGTGGTGCCAGCCGACCGACAACTTCATTCTGGTGGCGAACCTGGACAACCGCAAGACGATCCGCGTGATCGAGGAGAACCTGGAGGATTGCCGCCGGGTCTTCACCGGCTTCTACCCCATCAAGCGGCCCTTGACGGCGGTGAGCGTCTGCCGCCTCTTCAAGGAGCGCGAAGAGTATCAGGCGTATGTCGGAAAGGAATTCGAATGGTCGGGAGGGCTGTGGGTCTCCCGGCGCAAGGAGCTGGTGATCTCGCCGATGGACTGGGGGAACGTGCGCCAGCAGCGCGAGATGCTCGTCAACGTCGTCTTCCACGAGAGCTTCCACCAGTACATCTTCTATGTCACGGGTGAGCGGCATACGCCGATCTGGTTCAACGAAGGCAATGCCACCTTCTTCGAGGGGATCGAGTTCAAGGCGAAGGGCCGGTACGAGATCCTGCCGACCTACCGGCAAAAGGAGGTCGTCGACCTCGCAAAGCGGGGGGGGGTCCCGTCCGTCTCCTCGCTGCTGAAGATGAGCCACGAGCAGTTCATTGGCGGCAACCGCAGCCAGAACTATGCGCTGGTCTGGGCGCTGACCTATTTCCTGCGCAAGGGCTGTCCGGTGATCAAGAAGCAGGCCGAGTATGGCGGAATCCTCTCGCGCTACTACGATGCGGTGCTGGCGACGGGCGACCCCGAGAAGGCCACGGAGATGGCCTGGGCGGGCATCGACCTGGAGCGGTTCGACGCCGACTTTGCCGCGTTCTGGGAGCGCCCGCTGGACATCAAGAAGGCGGCCCGCGGCGCGCCGGTCGGCTATGTCTCCGCACCGGCGGCGGACGCCACCGGTCCGTAGGCGCTAGGGCGCGGGTGCCGTCGGTGGGGTTGCCGGGCCATTTTCGACTGTGCCCGCCGTCGCGCCCAAGTGCCGGGCGATGACCTCGGCGGCCACGCGATGGCCGGCCGGGCTCCAGTGCTGGTCATAGGTGAAGTAGCACTGCTCGCCGCGGTCCGTCGCCGCCCGCAGGGCCGCCTTCAGGGGGAGGTAGGCGATGCCGCGGTCCGCGCAGAATCCGGCGAGGGCATCCTCGATGACGTCGGCGCTGGCGAGGAGTTCCGCATAGAGCCGGTCGGCCTCGGGGACATGGCCCTTCTCCAGCCGCATGTAGGCGTGGAATTCGTCGGCCGGGACGGTCGTGGCGATGCGCGGCAGGAGGACGTTGGCGGCGGTCGGCGCGTAGGTCACGGTCATCTGGATGCCATGCTCGGCACAGAGGGCATGGAGCTGCTCCAGGGACAGCGCGACGGCCTGCCAGGCGGGTGACGCAAGGAAAACCTCGGGATCCATGAAGAACGACCGGAAGTACTTTGGCTTGAAGGCGTAGTATTTCATGTCCGGCCCCGCAGGCCAGCCGAAGGGCTGCCAGGACATGCCGGGGATCTCCGCTGCCTTGGCCACCATCACCCCACCGAAGGCCTCGATCAGCCAGCGCTTGCCGTTGAGGCGGAAGGGGGAGCTGCGCAGGTACTTGCGCAGGCGCCGGGAAAAGGGTTCGCGACGCGCCTCGACGGCTTCCGGGGCATCGGCCGCATCCTTTGCCAAGGCTGCCAGCTCGCTCCCCTTGACCTCCCGGAAGTCGTTGCCTTCGTAAAGCATGCAGACCAGGTGCCGCGGCTTCATGGGCAGGCCGACGCCATTGAAGTTGGCCAGGTACTGCATGGGCGAGGAGCCCGACATGCCCAGGTTGTAGACGGCCAGGCCGGTCTGCTCCTCGACCAGCGCCGCCCAGGCCTGCTCGTCGGAGACCCCGGAGCCCTCGACGAAGGAGTCGCCGAGGCAGACGACATCGTAGCGTTCGCGGGCGGTGCGGTTGCGGAAGCCGCGGGCATCGGTGGTCAGGCGGCATTCGAAGGAGGGGTAGCCAGGGCGTTCCGCCGCCCCTGCCCCGGCGGTCTCCGGACGGTCGTGGATGGTCAGGGTATGGGCCTGGTTGGGCGGGCGGTGGTAGACCTGCTCGGTGGTGACATAGCGGGGCGTGCGCTCGATGCGCAGGATCAGGTCGGCGACCGGCAGCAGCAGCAGCAGGGTGACGAGTGCCATCGTCACCTTGAAGAGCCGCGGCTTGAGGTTCTGGCGGTTCGAGGTCAGCAGCCAGATCACCAGGATGCTCACGGGGATCAGGATCAGCAGCAGGGTCATCCGCTCCACCGAATAGCGCCCGAGAAGCACCGGCCGATCCTTGGAGATGAGGCGCCCGACCCGGCTGGGGATGATCCACAGGGCGAGGTTGGTGGCGGCCACCGCGGCGATCGCCGCCAGGCGGAGGCGAGGCCAGGAAAACGGGCTTGCCGGGGTCGTCGTCGTCTCGTCGGGACAGCTCATGGATCGGCCTCTCTGGTGATGGGCTGACGCTGGCGGCGGGAGGCGGCGTGATCGACCTGCCCCCCGGCGGATTTCCCGGGCGGACGATGCCGCCACGGGTTCGGCGCATACGCTACCCCCTCTTGCGGAAACCGCAACCCGCAGGTGGGCGGGCGCATGGCACCGGGCCGTCGATGCTGGGGGCGGGTCTATTTCCGCCGGGAACTGCCGGCGGGGGGTGGAGCGATGCTGCCCAGGGAAATTTGGCGCGGCGGCAGGATCACCGGCGGGAAACGATGCTCGGGACGCGCAATCTTCGCCAGGATCAGCTCCGCGGCGGCGGCGCCCGTGTCGAATTCCGGAATGAGGATCGTGTCGATGCCGCGTCCGGCCCCATGGCAGACCTTGCCGGCGAAGACGATCACCGAGAGGTCCTCGGGGATGCGCCATCCTGCCGCCACGGCCGCGAAGAGCAGGTGGATGGCCGCATGCTCGCTGTAGCAGACGACCCCGGTCGGCCGGTCGGCTCGCTTCAGCAGGTCCGCACAAAAGCCGGGGATGTCCTGGTCGTCCCAACGGGGACGGCCACTGTGCGGGCACGATGGCGTCAGCCCGGCCTTCGCCATCACCTGCCGGTAGGCGGCATAGCGGTCGATGCCGCTGTGGTGGATGTGCCGTTCCGGTTGCTCCGGGTTGTGGAAGAAGTTCAGGTAGGCGATGCGCCGGTGGCCCGCCGCCAACAGGGCCTCGGTTGCCAGGCGGCCCGCCGCCAGGTCGTCGCAATGCACGCAGTCCGCCGCGCGGCGCTGGTTCATGTGTACCAGGGGGATGCGGTTGCAGGCGATCAGCTCGGTGACCCGCTTGGGCAACGGACGCTCGTAGTTGACGATGATCCCGTCGTCCATCCGCCGGAAGAACAGGGGCTGGAACGAGGCCTTCTCGAAGATGGCGTTGCCGAGCGCGCAGAGGGTCAGGTGGTGGTCGTGCCGCGCCAGCGCCTGCTGCACGCCCCAGAGCATGTCATGGGGCAGGTAGATGCCCTGCGCCGTCGGTCCGTGGAGCAGCGAGACACAGTGTGTCCGGCCATGGCGCACCGCCAAGGCCGCCCCGTTCGGCCGGTAGCCCATCTTCGCCAGCGCCGCCTGCACCTTCGCCACCGTCTCCGCGCGCAACAGGTGCGCCCGCCCGTTCAGCACGAAGCTCACGGTCTGCCGCGACACCCCGCAGCTGCGGGCGACTTCCGCCATCGTGATGTGCGAGGACATGGGGCAGGCAGGGAAGGGTTGGGTGTTATGGGCAATTATGGCGTGCGATACTGTAGCACGGATGTGGGAAATGTCTCGTGAGCGGTTCCAGCGGCCGGCCGGCGTCAAACGGTCATCGGACAACTGCGGATCCCTAGGGCTTGGTCAGCCCGGACTTGTCCATCGCCCAATAGTAGATCGAGCGGGCCTGGGTCAGGGTCATGGTGTCGACATGTCCGTCGGCGAAGGCGCTGTTCATCCGGTTGCCATGGCGCAGGAAGACGACATGCTTGGAGAGCAAGTCGTATTCGGTGACCTTGGTGACCATGCCGCAGCCCAGCAGGGCCCCGGCCAGGTTGCGCTGGACCGGAATGCTCGGGGTGCCCACCCATCCCGCCGCGCGCGCCGCCTCGGAGAACAGGACGGTTTCCGTGGGTGCCCGCACCATGGTTGGCGACGTCCGCTTGTTTAGTCCGTAGCCGCCCCAGCCGATCGGCCGGTTGATGTGCTCGCTGCCGCCATGCCCGGTGACATAGCTGTAGGAATAGTCGTTCTGGAGCTCCTGCGAATAGCTGGGGTTGGGGACAAAGGCGGGGGCTCCGTCTTCACGCGAAGACGGGCAGACAAAGATCTTGTCGCCAAAGATCGGCGGCTGGGCCTTGACGCTGAGATAGAGTCCGAGGCACTGGGCGTTCCAGTCGCTGCTGGTCGCCAACAGGTAGGTGTTGAACGGATAGGTGGAGTTGAAGTCATCCACATACATCAGCCCGGCCAGGCCGAGCTGCTTGAGCTGGCCGGTGCATTGGATGCGTCGGGCCAGGCCCTTGGCCGTACCCAGGGCCGGCAGCAGCATTGCCGCGAGGATGGCGATGATGGCGATCACCACCAACAGCTCAATGAGCGTGAAGGCCGCCGGGCGCGGTCTCCGCATCGGGGGGCTGATCCTGTGATCCATGGTGCGGTCCCTTGCGTTGGATGCCGGGAATATAAATTATCGCGTGATAACTGTCAAGTCTCCCCGGAATAGGGAATTCTCCTTTGGGGAGTATACGAGATTTGGCCCAGCGGATCAAGGGGTGGCCGCCGTCATGGGAATTGACCAGGGCGGGGTTTGTTCGAGGACGAGGACGAGAGGAAAGAGTGACAACCGCTTCGCTGACAACGGGCGGCATCCCCTCGCCTCTTGTCCTTGAACGTTGAACGTTGAGCGTTCTTGACGGCGATCCTAGGGGGCCTCGGCGAGGGGCCGGGCGGCGAGGCCGAGGCCATTGTCGATGGCGAGGGCGCGGATGTCGCCGGGAAGGACTGCGGGGAGCTGGAGGGTCAGGACGCTGTCGCCGCTTTCCGGGTGCATGACGCTGGCCTGGGGCTTGCCCTTGGCATCGGGATGGGCCAGCGGCTTGACCGCCTTGAGCTTCAGGGGACGGACGGCGCCATTGGCATCGAGGTATTCGAGCCAGGCCTTGGGGGGCTTGCTGCCGAACCAGCGCCCCGAGAGGATGATCCGACCGCCAGGGGGCAGGTCGGCGGCGGCGGACACCTCCGCCAGGTCGGCCTCGTCCCGGATCTGCTCCAGCGCCGGGCACGCCAGGGCGACGGTGCGGATCTCGGCGGCATAGGGCTGGCCGTTCTCCTTGCCGGCGGCATGGAGCCGGAGGTTGAGGTCGGTGACCGGATGCTCGGCCAGCCAGGCGGGGGTGTCGAGGAACAAGGTCTTCTGGCCGAGCTTCCATGCCTTCAGGTCGTGGAGGCGGATCTTCTTGGTCCAGAGGGCGTTGATGATGGGCTCAGCCGTGCCCTTGGCGATCTTGGCCAGCGGCTTGGCGGCGGCTTTCCTGGGCTTGCCGAGGGCCAGGGGATCCTTTCCCGGGTCATGGAAGAGCGCCCAGACCTTCGGGGCCTTGGTGAACGGGCCGAGGCCGTCGATCTCGTCGGCGGATACCGCGAAGACCAGACCGCAGGCGAGCTTTTCGTTGGCGGTGAAACTGGCCTGGATGGTCATGGAGGCGGTGACATTGGTGACGGTCAGGGGATTGTCAGGGCCGACCATGTCGCCGATCCAGCCGGTGAAGGTGAAGCCGGGATCGGCAGCGGCGGTGACCGGGGCGCAATCGCCGCCGATGGGTACGGCCTGGACCAGCGTGGTCTGCCCGTTGACCAATCCACCCCAAGGGGCGGCAAAGGTCACGTGGCATCCGGCCCGGAAG
>CAZBDL010000242.1:0-5943 GCA_964490525.1 uncultured Victivallales bacterium
TTCCAGGCGGGGCCGGTGTTCACGAACCTGCTGCTGGCGGACGAGATCAACCGGGCGTCGCCGAAGACGCAGTCGGCCCTGCTCGAGGCGATGCAGGAGCGTCAGGTGACGCTGCTGGGCGAGGTGCGCCCGCTGCCGCATCCCTTCTTCGTGCTGGCAACGCAGAACCCGATCGAACTGGAGGGCACCTACCCGCTGCCCGAGGCCCAGCTCGACCGCTTCCTCTTCAAGCTGGAGCTGCCAAACTCCCCGGAATGGGTGCTGGAGCGGATCGTCGCAGAACGGCATCGCGGCGAGCTGCCCGAGCTCTCCCCCCTGCTCGACCATGCCGCCCTGGTTGCGATGTTCGCGACCGTCGACCGCATCCGCATCCCGGCGGCAGTGGCCGGGTACATCGCCCGCATCGTCCATGCCAGCAGGCCAGAGGCGAAGGTCGCGGGCGTCAGCGAGTATCTCCGCTACGGGGCCTCGCCGCGCGCCGCCATCGGCATCGCCGAGGCCGCCCGCGGCTGGGCCCTAGTCGACGGACGCCCCAGCGTGGGCTTCGACGATGTCGTGGCGGTGGCCCCCTGGGTGCTCCATCACCGCCTGGTCCTCGACTACCGGGCCCGGATCGAGCGCATCGGCTCGCTGCGCCTGGCCGAGGCCCTGGTGGCAGCCGTGCCCGCGGTCGCCCACCATCCGCCGACGGGCGTCGACCTTGGCTAGGACAACGACTCCCCAGGCCCATCGTCCCGTCATCGCCTGACCGGCACGTTGGGTGCCCGGCCCGTCCCAGGATCATCCGTATCCACCAGCCAGAGGAACCTTGACCATGACACCCCGAGAACGCATGCTGGCCGCCATCGAGTTCAATGCGCCGGACAAGATCCCCGTCGTCTATCATCCCTCCCCGGCGGGACTGCATGTCCACGGCGAGAAGCTCCTGCGCTTGTTCAAGGAAAATCCTCCCGACAACCCCATTGCCTTCGACGCCATCCCCTCTCCCCCGCCCGCCACGGTTGACGCCACGGGCACGTACCACGAAATCAGAAAGGACGAATGGGGAACGGAATGGGAACACCTGGTCTTCGGCATCCAGGGCCATCCCAAGACGTACCCGTTCGCCAACTGGGACGAGGCCATGGGGTATCAGTTTCCGCCGCCCCCCCCCCTCGACCGCGCAACGGTCGCTGAACAACGCCAGGCCTATCTAGTCTGCGCCGGGTGGATCTCCCTCTTCGAAAAACTGTACGCGCTGCGCCCGATGGATCACGTGTTGATGGATATCGTCACCGAAGACCCGGCGCTCTTGGCCTTCCTGGATCGCCTGGTCGAATACTGGCTGGAGGCCGTTCACCACATGATTGCGTCGGGAGTCGACGTCATCATGCTGGCGGATGACTGGGGCACCCAGGATGCCCCCCTCATTGCGCCCGCCCTCTTCCAGCGCATATTCAAGCCGCGCTACGAGATCCTGATGGCCCCCGTCCGCAAGGCCGGCAGGAAGATCTTCTTCCACTCTTGCGGATTCCTGGGCGGGATGCTCGATGATCTCCTCGACCTCGGGATCAACGGACTGTGGCCGCAGATCAAGCTCTTCGAGGCGGATCCGTCGTTCATCGGGCGTTGCCAGAGGCGCAAGGTGGCCATCTACATCCATCCGGACCGCCAGCATTTGATCACCAAGGGAACCCCGGCGGAGATCGAGACGGCCATCAGGGGATACGCGGAACGGTACCATGCCTCGCGCGGGGGAGGAATCTTCTATGTCGAAATCGAGAATGATGCGCCGTTTGAGAACGTCAAGGCCTTGATTGAATCCATACATCGGTGGCGATAGGGAAAACCGGGCGGAGCTTGAGCATGCCGAGTCAGGATGGTATGTTCCGGGCGACCGCAACCGCATGGAATCGGCCGGCATGCACCACCCCAACCTTGCTGCGACGTTCGCACTCCTGGCGCTGCTGGGCGCGGGAGTGGCGTCGTGGGCGGGCACCGTCCTTGAGTTGCCGGAGACGGTGGCGCACCGTACGCGGCTGAACCTGGACATCCGGGGCACGCGCTGGGCAGTCAACGGCAAGTGCTTCAGCGGCATGGTTGAAGCGACGAACCAGGCATCCCGGGACACGCGCCTGGAGGTTGTCGCCAGCGGCGCCGGGCACTACCGCAAGACCGTGCCGGTGCCAGCCGGCCAGACCGTGCGCTTCCCGGTGCATGTGCCGGTCTTCACCGATGACGGCAAGCGGGGGTGGGCGCCCCAGTCACAGGTGGTGTTCCGCCAGGACGGCGACAGCGAGAGCTACCATTGGGCCCACTACAACGACTACGGCTACTCCGGGGACGTGCCGCTGATCCGTCCACGCAACCCTGCGGATCTGCCGGCCGATCCGCGCCAATACTGGCCGTTGTCGACGGTGTCGCTGACGCCGGAGCAGTGGTCGCGGCTCGACGCCCCGCGACGGGACGCGCTGCTGGCCTGGGTCGAATTGGGCGGATCCCTCCATGTCGCGAGCCGGCCGGGGCCGGATGCCGTGATGGCGGAGATCCTGGGCGCGCACCCGCCAAGCAGCCTGGTCCACCGTCCCGGCGGCACGGGCTCCCCCTATGGCATGGGCGGCATCCTCTTCGGCGAGGCGCCGGAGCAGGGCGTCACGCCTCCCTATCTGGAGGCCGCCCTGGCGCTGACGCCGAGCTGGCCGGTGGCGACGATCTCGCGCTGGCTGCTCATTCCCCTGGTGGCCATCTTTGCCCTGCTGATCGGCCCGGGAACGATCTGGTTCTGCCACCGCCGCAACCGTCCGGCGCTGGCCCTGCTGGTGATTCCGGCGATCTCGCTCTGCGCCTGCCTGAGCATCCTGCTGGCGTCGCTGCTGCACGACGGGGTGACGCCGAAGGTCTGCCGCCAAACCCTGACCTGCCTGGACCAGCGCGACGGCCTAGCGACCACGGCCCAAGTGCTCGGCATCGAGGCCCCCCTCGGCCTCTTTGGACCGGTGGTCTTCCCGGAGGAGGCGCTGGTGCAGCTGGCGCCCCAGGACACAGCCTCGCCCAGGGCCACGGTGTCCGGGCCAGAACTGCACATCCGCGGGGCGGTCCTGGCGCGCACCCCGATGTTCTTTGCCGCGCTGCATCGCGAACGCCGCCGCGAGCGCCTCGACGTGCGGCGCGAGGGCGACACGGTCCGCGTCGTCAACGGCCTCGGCGTTCCCGTCACGCACCTCGTCCTGCGGGACGCCGGCCACACCCTGTGGCATCATGCCGGGACGATCGCGCCGGGCAGCGAGGCGACCCTGGCCCGCGGCGACGGCGGCGGCCCCCCCGGAATCGAGGCGACGGCCGTGCTCAGCTCGCTCAACCTGCTCCGGCCCATCCGCGATCCGGGGCCCGGCGAGTATGTCGCCCGGCTCGGCGCCCAGGCCTTCGGGGCGCCAGGCATCGCCGGCGGCAGGCCGGTCGGCGACGGCTTCAACCTGGTGGTGGGCCGCCATGAATGACCGCCAGCCAGCCATGGGCGCATCGGCGGCAACGGCGGCGGTCCACGTCCGCAGCCTGCGCAAGGACTTTGGCAAGCTGAGGGCAGTCGACGGCATCGACTTCGCCTTCCATGGCGGCCAGGTGCATGGCTTCATCGGGCCGAACGGCGCGGGCAAGACCACGACCATGCGCATCCTCTCGACGATCGACCGTCCGAGCGGCGGCGACGCCCTGATCATGGGCTGGTCGATCCTCGACCATCCACACGAGGTGCGCCGCCGCATCGGCTTCGTGCCCGACTGGTTCACTGGATTCGACACCACCACGGTCCACGAATACCTCGACTTCTTCGCCCGGGCCTGCGAACTTCGCGGACGCGAACGGCTGACGACGATCGGCGAGATCGAGGAGTTCACCGGCCTGCTGCCGCTGCGCGACAAGCTCATCAAGGGGCTGTCCCGCGGCATGCAGCAGCGCGTCTGCCTGGGCCGCTCCCTGGTCAACAATCCCGACGTGCTGCTGATGGACGAGCCGGCCGCGAACCTCGATCCGCGGGCGCGCATCGAGCTGCGCGAGCTGGTCAAGGCGCTGGCGGAGCGCGGCAAGGCGATCCTGATCAGCTCGCACATCCTCGCCGAGCTTTCGGAGGTCTGCGATTCGGTGACCATCCTCGACCGCGGCCGCATCCTCGCCTCGGGCAACGTCGCCGACATCAAGCGCGGGCTCCGGCCGCACCGCACCATCGCGGTGCGCGCCCTGGCCGCCTCGGACGACGTCGAACGGGCCCTGCTCGAACTGCCCGGGGCCAGTCGGGTACATGCGGTCGGCGACCATGTCGAGGCGGACCTCGTCGGCGAGGAGGCCGATGTCGCCGCCGCCCTGCGCGGCCTGGTCGCCAAGGGCCTGCCGGTGATCGAGTTCTCGCAGCGCGAGGACAACCTCGAGGACATCTTCATGCGCGTCACCGGCAGTGCGGGGACACCGTCCGGGAAGGAGGCCGGCCAGCCATGAACGGACGAGAGACTCCCCACCTCGGCGAGGCACCCCGGCTGGAACGCTGGAGCGACTGGCTCAACCCGCTGCTCGTGCGCGAGGTGCGCCAGGCTCTGCGCGGACGCGTCTTCTCGGGCGTCATCGTGCTCACCGCCCTAGTCTCGGCGGCAATCCTCGTCTGCGGCATCCTGGCCATGGGCACCCATCGGCCCGACGCCACGGCCGGCCTGAAAATTTACGCGATCCTCTACTACCTGCTCTGGTCCCTGTGCTGCGTGCTCCTGCCGGTCTCCGCCGCCTCTCGCTTCCGCAACGAGCGGAGCAGCGGCGAGTTCGAGCTGTTCCTGATCACCGGCATCTCCGCGCGCCAAGTCGTCTCGGGCAAGCTCCAGGCGGCCCTCGTCCAAGTGCTGCTCGCCCTGGCCACCGCCGCCCCCTTCCTGATGGCCTGCCACGTCCTGCGCGGCATCTCGGCGCTGCACATCGCCCTGAGCCTGCTCTGCCTGGCCCTGTTCACGGTGGTCCTCGCCCAGGGCGGCATCCTGCTCGGCGCACTGACCACCTCAAAGGTCATGTTCGGCCTCTTCATGGTGCCCTTCCTCTGGCTCCTCTTCGCGACCTTCACTCTGCCGGGGGCCCTGCTGATGGGCGACGGCATCCCGGAGCTCTTCGGCACATCCGAGGCCTATCTGGGCCTCCTCGCCGCCCTCGCGGCGCTGCTCCACTACTTCCTGCTCTTCCATTTCGGCGCGGTGGCGATGCTCGAGCCGGAATCGCGCAACCGCACCTTCCCGCTCCGCCTGTTCCTGCTGGGGGCGGCCATGGTCCTGCCCGCCCTCCTGCTGTTCGTTTCCGACCTCGACGACCAGGACTGGCTCTTCTACCTGCTCTTCCTGCCGCCCGCCGTCGCCGCCACCCTGCTCACCCCGATCCCGGCCCAGCCGGTGGCCGCCCCGATCCGGCTGCGCTGGGGCAAGGGCTGGCGCCGCTGGCTCCAGCCCCTCTTCCATCCCGACCGCGGCAGCGTCCTCGTCTGGCTCGCCCTCTTCCTCGGCATCCTCACCGCCTGGGAGACGGCGCTTGACGACGACTACGTCGTCTCCTCCCTCTGCGCCGTGCTCCTGTTCTGGGCGACGCTCGGCAATCTGCTCGGACGCCTCATCGCCCCGCGCGCCCCAACCCTGCTCCTCTCGATCATCGGCAACGGCGTCCCCGCCATCCTCTCCACCTTCCTCTACTTCGCCGACGAAGAGGAGGCCGCACAGATGCTCCTGCCCATCACCACCGGCGAGGCCGTCTGCGACCTCGGCCTGGACTGGGCCCTCCCCTTCGCCCTCGCCGCCATCTGGGCCATGACCCTCGCTTACGGCCTCTGGAGGCATGCCAGGGAAAATGCAAAACCCGCCTCCGGCGGGTAAACCCCAAGCCCTAAATCCCAAATCCCAAACGGGATGCCCCGTTGATGATTGGAGATTGTCGATTGAACCTTGATGA
>CAZBDL010000243.1:0-5910 GCA_964490525.1 uncultured Victivallales bacterium
CGGGACGTGAACGTCGTCGCGGGCCGTGCCGGTTTCGGCGAAACCGGCATACGTGTGTCCAATTCCAGGCCGATGGCCCGGTGGGCATCGGCCCGCCGCAACCCGGGGGGCTGCGCCTCGAACCCGGTGGGTTCTCATCCCACCCTCGCGGTGAGCTTGGCGGAGAGGGTGGGATTCGAACCCACGGTAGAGTTGCCCCTACACAGCATTTCCAATGCTGCGCCTTCGACCACTCGGCCACCTCTCCAGGAAAAACCAGGGCGGAATATAGCCCGGGAAATGCCCGGCGCAAGATGGCCAGGCCGGGGCCCACGGCCCTGGCAGGCATTCCCGCTCCCGTCCGCAGCCTACGGCGCGGCGTATTCCTGGGGCGGCGTCCCCTCGGCCTGACGGCACATCATGAAGAAGGCGCACGCCGCCACCGGCACGGTGACCAGCAGGCCCACGCAGCAGGCCAACACGCCAATCATGGCCACCAGCCCCAGGACGAGGTTCCAGAGGATGATGATCGGGTTGTCCCGCAGCAGCGTCAGCGACTTCTTCACCGGGTCGATGCCACTCGTCGCCCCCATCGCCAGGAAGTACACCGTCATCCACATCAGCGGAGAAAGCACGATGCCCGGCAGGAAGCAGAGCATGAAGCCCACGATGAGGAGGACCGTCGCCAGGGCATAGTTGAGTAGGGCGGGAACCGCTTCGCCGATCCCGGAGAAGACGGCGCCGATCTCGGCCGTGCCGCCGTCGATCTCCGTCCGGATGCCCTTGAAGTAGCCGAGCCAGAGCGGGGCGATGAGGATGCCCAGCACCATGCTGATGACGAAGCCCCCGGAGGCGGCGAAGGCGGTCATCGCCATCTCGGGGAGATCGATGGCGTTGCTGACGACGCCGACCACGGTGCCCCAGATGAAGCCGAGCAGCTGGGCGACCCCGCTCAGGCAGCCCTGGAAGACAAACAGGATCAGCGTCCCGACGATGTAGTATGCGGGATTCTGCTTCACCCGCTCGATCCCGAAGTTCAGGCACGCGCCGATGTCGATCATGGTCCCCTCCGGGGTGTCTAGGGCAAAATGTGGATTGGCTGATGGGGCAGGATGGCCTCCTGCTGGCGGGAGCTGCGCGCCTCCAGGACGTTTAGCCTAGAACCAGGCCTTCTTGTTGACGGCATAGTCCTGGTAGAAGTCCTCGTCGCTCTTGGTCAGGTAGATGATGCCTTCGATGAGGCCGATGACCGACATGATCGCGCCGCCGAAACCGCAGGTGAGTACGGTCACGAGCAGCATGATAACCCCGGCATTGGTCAGGCCAAGGACAAACTTGTGGATGCCGAAACCTCCCAGCAGGATGCCGCAGATCCCGGCCGCAATCTTCTTGCCCGCAAATTCACGAATCGCCGTGTCGTCCGACATGCTGTCCGCTCCTTACTTGTTTGGAATGCCCCTGGCGAATGCCGTTGGCCTGGTGGCGGGGGTCGCCCGCTCAGAACTTGAACCACTGCTCCCCGAACTTGCCGATCACCGGTAGCTCCTTCATCTCGCCATTGGCCGCGTTGATCACGCCGACGATGGCCAGGACGAGGTGGGCGATGCCGCCGAATCCACAGGTGAGCATCGAGACGACCGTGCCGATGATCAGCAGGGCCAATCCCTGCTTGGCATGATACTTGGTGAAAGGGTTGTTCTTCTGCTTCTCGTCCACGAAGTACCAGATGATGCCGACGATCGGGACGATGTAGATGAGGATGGCGCAGATCTTGCCCTCTTCCACGTCCTTTGCTACCGGTGCCTGCAGGTTGTCGCTCATGGTGCCCAGCCCTCCTCAAGATGATGGTGATGCGAAGAATGCCCACTGACGGTTGCCGTTGCGGTAAGATACGCGAGCGGGACAGGCTTTCAAGGGGCGGGCGGGGATGGCAACTCGGTGCTGGGGTGGGCGGACGTCGGGAACGGCGTACCTACCCGGGCAATCTAGGCGGATCCATCCTTTGGGGGGCGTTTTTTCGCGGGCGGGGCTATTCTTCTCCACACAGGGCGCGGGCGGGCAGGGCGCGGATGGCTTGGCGGGCGGCGAACAGGGCCCAGGCGAGGCCATGGAGGAGGATGGCGATGGCGAGGCCGAGGATCCACGCCCAGGGAATGCGTTCGGGGGCGGTGGCGATGGCGGGCAGCACGGCGAGGGCGCCGGCGGACAGGCCGAGGGCCAGTCCGCCCACGAGGAGGCCGGCATGCTCGCCGAGGAGCTGCCGGGAAAGCTCGCCCCGGGCGAAGCCCACCGCCCGCATCAGCGCCAGCTCCCCTTGGCGCTCAAGGGCGTTGCGCAGGAGCACGATGCCCACGCCCGCCGCCCCGAGCAGCACGCCCAGGCCGCCGAGCAGCAGGAAGACGGAGAGATAGGTGTTCTCGACGGCCTGGAAGGTGGCCAGGCGTTCGCTGGCCGGGATCGTCTCCAGGCCGGCGTCGCGCAGCAGCCGCGCCAGGCCGCTGGCGAAGGTCGCCACCTCCAGGTCGGCGGGCAGGTCGACCAGCATGACGCGAAACCCGTCGAGCGACGGGAAGTGCCGCGCGAAGGCGGCCTGCGAAATCAGCACGCTGCCCTGGAAGACCGAATCCTCAAGCGCCCCGGCGAGGCGCAGGCGCAGGATCCCGCCGTGTCCGTCGGGATATTCGAGGATGTCGCCCAGGCGCTTGCCCAGGCCCCATTGGATGACCGACTGGTCGGCAAAGGCCGGGATCGCCCCGTCCGGGGAAGGCTGCGCCAAGGCTTGCCAAGGATCCGCCGGATCGACCTCGGGGCCGACGCTGGCGAAGCGGAACGCGCCGCGCGTCCGGAAATCCTCCGGGTCGACGCCGAGGATGCGGGGCTCGGCGACGCGGTTCAGGTTGAGGCAGCTGGCGTCGTCGCCATCGTGCGCCTTGATCTGGACGAAGCGGACGCGGTCGTCGGCCGCGTCCAGGCCGAGCCGGGCGCGCTGCCGGGCCCCGTTCAGGTCGTCAACCCAAGGCAGGGCGGTCTCGCCGTAGAGCGCGAATCCGCCGGTGCCGCCTTGCCGCTGGTTCACCTCCGCGGCGGGGCTGCGGCGATTGGCGGCGACGGCGACGACCAGGAAGATGCCGACCGCGGCAAGGGCCATCACCGCCAGGCTGCGGCCGGTGCGTCGCCGGGCATTGCGCCAGGGCAGGCAGATGCGGTCGGGGTTCGCCCCGCTCCCGATGCCCAGCTTGACGGCGCCCGGACTCGTGGACGCCGCCTCGCGAACCAGCAGCAACATGGCCGTCAGCAGCAGTGTCCCGGCCAGGAAGTAGCCCCCCGCGACCTCCCGGCCGCGGTTCGGTGGTAGGGTAATAACCAGGACGGCGATTCCCGCCAGCATGCCGATGGCCGCGAGCATGGCCAGGCGATGGCGCCGGGGGCCACGCCCGGGAGATGCCGTTATCCCGAGTCCGGCCTGCAGCTCGGCCGGTTGGTGGCGCAACTGCCGGAGCAGCACGGCGGCCATGCCGACGATGGCCGCACCCCAGGCCAGGACGATGCCGAGGGCCACCGTGCCGGGCGCGAACTTCGCCAGCAGCTCCGTCTCGCCGACCGCGCCTTGCCAAGCCCCGCGCAAGCCGTGGATCAGCAGGAGGCTGTAGGCCAGGCCCGCCGCGCCGCCGAGGATCGCGCCGGGCAGGGCCGAGAGCGCCCCCTCCAGCAGCAGCAAGGTGCCGGTCTCGCGTCTTGTGAAGCCCAGCGCGCGCAACAGGCCGACCTCCTCGCCGCGGGACTCGATCCCGAAGCCAAAGAGCAGGGCCGCCAGGAGCAGGGCCGACGCCACCAGAAACATGCTCAGGCCCAGGAAGAGCTGTCCGAAGTCCACCCCCGAGCGCGCCGCCCGCAGCGCCTCCGCGCGCACCGGACGGAAGGCCAGGCCCACGGCCTCCGGGGAAAGGCAACGCCGGATCGCCGCCGCAACCGCTGACGGATCATCCTCCCCCGCAACGCGTAGCGCCGTCAGTCTCCCGTACCGGTTGCCCCATAGCCGCTGCGCCGTCGCCAGCGGCAGGAAGGCCTTCGGCGTCGGGCCGTGCGCCTGCCAGTAGGCCTCGTCGCGGTCGCGGATGCGCCCCAGGTCGATCTCCGGCCCGGCTTGCCAGTCGCGGCAGTTGGCGGCATCGGCGAGTCCCGGAAAGGCGGGCGCCAAGCCCGGGTCCGCCGCCGCCCCGGCGATCGGCACGACCGCCCGGACACGGAATTCCGCCTCCTCCTCGCGAAGTTCGCGACGGTCGCCGACGACAAAGTACCGCATCGCCAGCCGGTCGCCCGGGCCGATGCCGAGATCCTCCGCCAGCCAGGTGTTGATGACGATCTCGTCCGCCGCCAGGTCGGCGGTCACCGGATCCCCGTCGATGCCGACCGCAAACGAGTAGGGCGTGCGGCGTTCCCCCGCCCGGAACTCGTTGGCCAGATAGCCGAAGACTCCCCGGGCCGACGGATAGGCTTGCCGCACGCCCTCCGCTTCGCGATCCCCGAGGAACACCTGGGCGCTGCGAACTTCGCAGCCGCCGCCGTCGGCCAGCAAGGCGACCGACAGCCCGGCATCCGCCAGTTGCCAGTGCCTGCGGAGGGCGGAGGATAAATCCGGGACGGTGGATCGCGGATGATGGACGGTGGATCGCGGATCGCGGATCTCAGATCTCAGATCGCAGATTTCAGATTTAGGATTTAGGATTTTAGATTTCGTATTTAGGATTTTAGATTTAGAATTTATTGTTTGGTATTTCTTATTTCGTATTTCGTATTTCGTATTTCTTATTTCGTATTTTTGATTTCTATTTTCCCCCTCCATCACGGCATTGGCCAGGTCGGCCAGGCCGAGGGCCGCGGCCAGCTCCTCGCGGTTGACCAGGAGGTTGCCGGGGACGCCCTGCCGGATGCGCAGGTCGAAGTCGCCGAGCGCCTCGCTCGGGAGGATGCCTTTGATCCTCAGCCGCAAGGGCTTGGACGAAGCGTCGGACGCCACGAAGGGGCTGTCGAGGGGAAGCGGGCCCTGGCCGCCGAGGCGCACGACGATTTCGTCGCCGACCTGCACGCCGAGCCGGTGCGCGGCCTGGCGGTTGACCAGGGCCTCGCCAGTCTGCGGCGTGAGCCCTGCGGACTCCGGCTGTTCCGCCAGCGCCAGGAAGCGGGCGTCGATGCCGATCACGTTGGCCTGGTTCAGGCGGCGTTCCCCGGTGGTCAGGCTGACCACGCCTGGGTGGATCAGCACCGCGGCCGTGTCGGCCCCGGCGTCGGCCCCGATCTCCGCCGCCAGCGCCGCCCGGAAATGGCGTCCGGATGGCGCCATGGCCTGCTCGATCCGCCCCAGGCGCAAAAGCTGGCGACGCTCCAGGCTGAAGCGCACCGAGTCGCCGAGCGTCAGCGCCCCCGTCAGCACCATCCCCGCCAGGGCCACCCCCGCTGCCGAAGCCGCATGCAGCCGCCAACGATGCCGCAGGCCCCGAAGCATGAACGCGGCCGGATTCATGGGCGATCCTCGGGCGTCTCGTCCTGAAGGACTGGGCTGTCGTCGAGCAAAAAGACCAGATCAGTGGTTAGGATAGGGATGCCCGGGCGAAATGTCAATCGCGCCGGCAAGAATCAGTGCCGAACGTGCCTCGGGGTGGCGGCAGGAGGGGTGCCGGGCACCGTCGCGGGCCGTGCCGGTTTCGGCGAAACCGGCATACGTGTGCCACGCCCCACCACGCCCCGGCGTGGCAAGCTCCCCGCTCCCCGGGAACGCCAGGCTTCGTTCAAGAACTACGCCCGACACGGCCAACCTCCGCATTGGCGTGTCGTGTTTTTCCGAACGTGCCTCGGGGTTGCGGCAGGAGGGGTGCCGAGCACCGTCGCGGGCCGTGCCGGTTTCGGCGAAACCGGCATACGTGTGCCACGCCC
>CAZBDL010000244.1:0-5854 GCA_964490525.1 uncultured Victivallales bacterium
CCAGACGGTGGCCGACGGCGGAACCTGCTCGCCAGTGACCGCCAACGCCCCCGCCAGTTATCACTTCGTCAAGTGGACGAAAGGTGGGGCCGACGTCAGCACGGACAACCCGCTGACGGTCGCCAACGTCACCGAGTCCATGACCCTGGTGGCGAACTTCGTGGAGGACGACGTCTCGCCCGCTGTGGTCGCCGCCGTCCACCTGTTCTACAATCACAGCGCCTGGGATGGCGACAAGGCGGCGGCGGATGCCGACGACGACCTGGCGCTCGCCACCGACAAGGCCCCGCTGCTGTCCGGGCAGACCGCGAGCTTCGCGAACTACGGCTCCTACGCCAAGGGCATCAACGGGATCATGGTCGACATCGCGAATCTCGCGGGCACGCCGACCGCCGCCGACTTCTCCTTCACGGTCGGCAACGACAGCAGCCCGGCGGGCTGGGCGGCGGCGCCCGCGCCGTCCTCGGTCACCGTCCGTGCCGGGGCCGGGCAGGGGGGCAGCGCCCGGGTGACGGTCATCTGGGCCGACGCCGCGATCAAGGACACCTGGCTGCAGGTCACAGTGAAGGCGGGCGGGAACATCGGCCTGGCCACGCCCTACGTGTTCTACTTCGGCAACGCGCCGGGCGAGGTTGGTGGCGATGGCATCGTCAACGCCACCGACATGCTCGCAGTCCGCGCCACCATCATCAAGCTCGATGCCACGCTCGCCGAACCTTGCGACCATGACCGCGACCGGACCGTCGGCTCCGGCGACATTCTCGTCTCCCGCGACCACGTCACCAGCCCCGCCACCATGCTCCGGTTGATCGCGGTGCCGTAGGGGGAGGGTGGCAACGGACCCAATGAACACAACGGACCAAACGGACGTGGCCGGCAGCGTCCCGCTGCCGGGGACGCGAAGTGTGGCGAATATGCAACCTAATGTCGTGATTCCGTACTGGGCAGATCGGGAGAGGTCGAATAGGCTATAAGAAGAAAAGAAATGTTCCGCTTGACTTTTTATAGATACGGCAATAGTATTAATTTGTAATAAACATTTATGTTTCCCTTTGCCAAAAGGATTGCCATAAGCAATCCGGGATCGTGCAATGGTTGGTCATCAAGCATTAGGCCAAGGAGATTGACTCATGGACAGGCGGTTGCGCATGCTTCTGGCGCTGGCGTTGATGATGGCCTGGCCCGCCCTGGCCCAGGAGGGACGCACCGCCGTTGGCCATCAGGCCAGCTTTGCGGTGGATGATCTCGCCATCGTGCCGTTCAAGGGATATCAGGTGCTTGACCTGCCGGGGTGCGAGCGCCTCGGGGGCCCGGCGGGAAGCCCGGACTTGCCGGCCCAGTACGTCAATATTTTGTTACCCTCCGGGGCGAAGAATGCCCGCCTGGTCGTCCGGGCTGACGAAACCGCCCGCCCTGGCCCGGTTCTGGTCTATCCCGTCCAGCCGGGCGTGCGGCCGGGCGACACGGCCTCGCCGTTCGCCGAGCCCGATGCGAAGATCTACGGTTCGAAGAAGCCGTATCCTGCCGCCTCCGCCGAGCTGCTTGGCATCGAGACCCTGCGCGGCTACACCTACGCCAAGGTGGCCCTTCATCCGGTGCGCTATGTCGGCCAGGCGCAGACCCTCCTCGTCGCCTCCACGATCGAGGTCGAGGTCTTCTGCACCGTTCCGGCCAGCGGCCATGCCGTCACCGGGCGCAACTTGGACTACTTCGAAAAGCAGATCCGTCAGACGGTGGTCAACCCCGATGCCGAGGCCAAGTTCCGCCCCTTCGTCAAG
This sequence comes from uncultured Victivallales bacterium, assembly GCA_964490525.1. Lineage (GTDB taxonomy): Bacteria > Verrucomicrobiota > Lentisphaeria > Victivallales > CAZBDL01 > CAZBDL01. The sequence goes on from CAZBDL010000244.1 coordinate 1,779, forward strand.
GATCGGCCCGAACGCAACGCCACTTCCCAAAAGGAGCGCCAGCGCATCATCGACGAATCCGCCGTCCTTGAGGAACCGGCATCCGCCCCGACCGCTGAGGAGACCTCGACCCCCGAAGAGGGCACAACCACTGAGGATGGCCAGCCCGGCGAGCCGACCGCCGGGGAGACCTTCTCCCTCTCCTCCGCCACGTATTCGGTCAATGAGGGCGCCGGCTCCGTCACCATCACCGTCAACAGCAATCCGAAGGCCGCCGCCAATACCACGGTCCCGTATTCAATGACCAACGGCACCGCCAGCAGCCCGGCGGATTTCAACGGTGCCTCTGGCAACATGACCGTCGCCAAGAACCAGACTTTCGGCATCTTCACCATCCCGATCGTCAGCGACTCGGCGTATGAGGGAGACGAGACCTTCACGGTGTCGATCAGCGCCCCGGTAGGATGTGTTCTCGGCTCGCCCTCGAGCGCGGTCGTGACCATTGTCGATGACGATCTCCCGAGTGAGGGCACCCTCTCTCTCTCCACCGCGACCTACGAGATCGCGGAAAATGGCGGGGCGTTGACCGTCACCGTCAACCGTGTCAATGGCAATGTCGGCGCGGCCTCGGTGAACTACGCCACCAGCAACGGCACGGCGACGGCCGGCACGCACTACACCGCCGCCAGCGGCACCCTGAGCTGGGCGGATGGGGAACAGGGGGCGAAGACCTTCAACGTGAACATCCTCGACAACAGCGAATATGCCGGGGACAAGACCTTCAACGTCACCCTCTCGAACGCCTCCGGGGCGAGCATGGGCAGTCCCTCGAGCGCGGTCGCCACCATCATCGAGGACGAGGCCAACCCCGATGCCTGTGACTACCTCATCATCACCACCGATGCGCTGAAGACCGCCTTCCAGCCGCTCGCCGACCACCGCGCCGACTTCAACAAGCTGGCGGTCAAGATCATCACCGTCGAATACATCACCGCCAACTACGACGGCACCAAACCGAACGGCGGCTCCGACACCCAGACGAAGATCCGCAACTGCATCATCGATCACGTCAACAACTATGGTACGCTCTATGTCGTCCTGGGAGGAGACAACACGGTCGTCCCGGATCGGGACTGTGCGGTTTCGGCCTGGGGATACAATTCTACCAATCATCCGACCGATTTCTACTACGCCGGACTGAGCGGCAACTGGGACGACTGGGACGCCGATGGCGTCTATGGCGAGGCCGATGTCGGCGGCGTCACCAGCCAGGATGAGGGCGACCTTGCCGCCGACGTCATCGTCGGCCGCATCCCGGTCCGCACGGTTGACCATATCAATGCCTATGTCAACAAGCTGATCTCCTACGAGACCAATCCGCCGTCGGACAAGCTGCGCAAGATCATGCTGACCGGGCAGAAGCTCTGGTACACCTACTATGCCGTTGATCCAGCCTACAGCAACCAGGATTCGCGCCCGAGCGACACGAACAACGATGGCCATGTGCAATATCGGGACGCCAACCATCCATCGGTTTCTGATGCCGAGGTCGTGACCCGCCGCAAGTATCGCGACAAGATTCAGGGCTACGGCTGGTCGGCCAGCCAGGTGGGGATGATGTTCGACTCGATCACGAGCTGGGACACGACGACCGCAGGCGACTACACGGGCGGCGGAACCAACCTGGTCACCCGCTACAGCGAGGGCTGGAACTTTGTCATCAACGACACCCATGGCGGCACGGACCAGGCCACCGCCGAGGGCGGCACCTTCAACACCACCGCCGCCTCGAACGTCACCGGCCTGATGGCTCACTACCGCACGGGTGCCTGCCTTTCCGGCGGCTTCGACTCCGGCGAGCCTTCCCTCTCGGAGGCACTCCTGCGCAACCCAAATGGTGGCTCCCTCATCTTCATTGGCGGCACCCGCTATGGCTGGGGAAGCGCCTATTCGCCGCCCTGCCCGAATTCCGGCTATGGCGGTGAAACCAGTGCCTATATCGTCGACTGGCTCACCGAAGTATTCAGCAACAAAAACTCCAAGGCGGGCTCCGCCTACTTCACCGCCAAGGCGCTCAAGGCCTCGCTGGCCACCAACAACAGCAACGCCTACCGCTGGATCTACTTCAGCGAAAACCTGCAAGGCGACCCGCTCGTGCCCCTCTATGGCGTCATGCCCCAGGTCGGCGTCACCGTCAGCCCCGCCACGGTCGAGGAGAACGGCGGACCGAACGCCGTCTTCACCTTCATCCGCGCCGACTCGACGACGAATTCCCTCACCGTCAACTACACCCGTTCCGGCACGGCCACCTACGGGACGGATTATTCCACCAGCCCGGCCACCTCGGCCTCCGGCACCCTCACCATTCCCGCCGGCTCGAGCAGCGCCACCATCACCGTCACCCCGATCAACGACGCCAACCAGGATCCGGGCGAGACGGTCGCCTTCGCCCTGGCGGCGGGCTCCGGCTACGAGGTCAGCACCGCCAATCCCTCCGCCACGGCCACCATTCACGATGATGACACCATCAGCATCGTGACCAGCGCGTCTTCGCTCAGCGTTCCCGAAGGCGGCACCAACACCTTCCAGGTCAAGCTCGACAACCCCATCGCCTCGAACGTGGTCGTCGCGGTCGCCCGGACCTCAGGCGACACGGACATCACGGTGCAGTCTGGCGCCAGCCTCACCTTCACCTCCGCCAACTGGGGCACCTGGCAGACCGTCACCCTCGCCGCCGCCGAGGACAACGGCGACGTGAGCAACGGCTCGGCCACGATCGGCCTTTCCGCGACCGGCGTGACGCCGGCCAGTGTCACGGCTACCGAGGCCGACGACGACTTCACCCTCACCGTCCAGGCGGGAACCGGCGGCTCGACCACGCCGTCCGGGCCTACCGTCGTCGATCCCTCCGCTTCGCCCTACGCCATCAGCGCCACGGCCAACCAGAGCTACATGTTCGTGAACTGGACGGTCATCTCCGGCACGCCGACCTTCGCCAACGCCAACAGCGCCGCGACCACCGTCAGCGCCTCCGCCAACGCCACGATCCAGGCGAACTTCTCCGGCGACGCCACCTATGTCACCACCGGACTGGACACCGGTGACGACGCCACCATCGGCGCCAGCATCGACGCCGACATCGCCGATGGCGGCGGCCTCTCCCTGCGCGAGGCCCTCTCCTGGACGCCTGCCGACCGGACCATCACCTTCGCGCCGGCCGTGACCACCATCACCCTCGCCGCCGGACAGCTCAACATCACCAAGAGCCTGACCATCGACGGCGGAAGCGCCGTCACCATCGACGGCGCCAACGCCAGCCGCATCTTCTACGTCTATAATGGCAGTTCCATCCTCACCGTCAACTTCTCCGGACTGACCCTCCAGAACGGGAATTACACCGCCATCGACAACGACGGCTGGGGCGGCGCCATCTACTCGAATGGCGAAATCATGGCCCTGACCGACTGCACGATCAAGAACTGCACCGTGGTCGGCGACGCGACTCCGACCGCCGGCAAGACCGGCTACGGCGGCGCGATCTGCTCCACCGCCAGCCTCACCCTGACGAACTGCGTCTTCGAGAACAACACCGCCACCGGCACGAATGACGGCACCTATACTGCCGTCGGCCGCGGCGGGGCGGTCCGCAACAACGGCGGCGACCTGGTCGTCACCAACTGCACGTTCACCGGCAACATCGCCACCGCACAGACCGCCACGAGTTCCGAAAGCGGCGCGATTCACAAGGATGGCGGCACCTCCGCCTCGATCACCGGCGGCAGCTTCACCGGCAATGCCAGCTCGAGCAATGGCGGCGCGGTCAAAATCCAAAACTATCCGACGACGATCGACGGCGTCACCTTCTCCGGCAACAGCGGCGGCACCGGCGGCGCCCTCTACTGCCAGGGGATATCGGGCATCAGCAGTTGCAGCTTCTCGTCCAACACCGCCACGGGCAGCGGCGGCGCAGTTTACGCCACCAACACGCTGACGCTCTCCGGTACGCCGTTTACCGGGAACAGCGCCGGGGGTAACGGTGGCGCGCTCTATTTCGATGGCAGCGCGACGATCTCGAACTGCACCTTCGGCGGCGCGGA
>CAZBDL010000245.1:0-5837 GCA_964490525.1 uncultured Victivallales bacterium
TGAACGTTGAACGCTGAACGTTGCGCCTTGGGCGCTCCGATCCTCAATCCCAGCCCCCGGGACAGGGGTCGGGATCATTGAACAACTCCGGGAACTTGCCTTCGGCGATGCCGCCGGTCTCGTCCGCCGACGGCGGATCCAGCTTCCAGTGCGGTCGCGGGAACACCTTCGTGCGAAATTCGCACTGGCCGATGGCGTGGCGCTTCTCCATGGCGTCCATGCAGGCGCGGATGCACCCCTTGGCACCGCAGATCGCAAAGTAGCCGGTGTGGCTCTTGATCTGGTCATAGCCGGGGATACAGCTACCGTCCGGAAATTCCGGCGAGGCACCCCATTTCGCAGACGCCATCGGATAGGTCAACTTGTAGGCCGCCTCCTCGGACATGGTCGATTCCCGGACATTCAGGTCGAGTCCCGGAAAGGCCTGCTTGAGGAACGGGGAGGCCGCCGGATTCATGCCGTGGTGAGTGAGGGTGCAGCGGCCCATGTGGACGTCGCCCCACTCATACTCCTGCTCCGCGATGCGGATGCGGATCGGGGGCCGGTCGCCGGGACGCGGGATGGCGTTCCCGGGGCAATCCTTGACGCAGCGCAGGCAACGGTTGCACAGGGTGCCCGGCGGCATCAGTGGGTCCGGCTCCAGTTCCGCGTCGGTGAGGATGGTGCCGATGCGCACGCGCGGCCCATAGTCGGGCGTCAAGAACACCTTCGACCAACCGATCTCACCCAGCCCGCAGGCCACGGCTGCGATGCGGACGTTCAGGTTGATCTCCGGCGCCGGACGATCCGGCGCCACCGCCGGACGGGTTCCAGGCCTCTCGGGCACGGCCGGATACACCGGCACCGCCTCCCAGCCCCGGTCCTCGATGAAGCAGGCCGTGGCATAGGTCACCGCCGGCCGGAACAGGGTGTTCAGCCGGTTGTAGCTGTAAAACGTGTAGTTCGGCCAGTGCGTCCCCTCGGTGATGCCGCGGTAGCTGCCGCGCGGAATCGGGCAGACGATCGAGATCACCGACCGGCAGTCGGGAAAGATGTTGCGCGGATGCATGCCGCGCGGTGCCCCGCTGAACCGCTCGATGTTGGCGATGCCGACGCGGGCCGCCGGATTTTCCGCGAGCGCCGCTTCCTTGATCTGGGCGGAGGTGATCTTCATGGGCGTGCTGCCTTTCGTGCTTCCTCGTTCCATGCTCGGATTCCCGCCTTCAGCGCTGGCCAATGGTGTCGAGCACGCGCCCGCACCCGCTGTCGCCCGACGTGCCGCCCGCAGCCAGGTCGACCGGCCGCCGGAAGACGTCCAGCGCCCAGGGCGTGCGCTTGCGGAAGGGCTGCATGAAGCGGTTCCCGCACTTGCCGGCCTCCTCGAGACGCACCGTGCAGACACGCCCGCAGGCCGCCGCCAGCCGGTCCACCGCCGCCCCGCGCCCCGGCGCCCGCATCGCCCCGTTCTGGCACTGCCCGCAAATCTCATGGTCGACCATCGCCACCTCGCGTCGTGCCCCGGCCACCCCGACCGACTTCCGCCGGTCCGACTGGATGGCCCCCAGCGGACAGGCCCGGAAGCAGGCCCCGCAGTCGCTGCAGATCTCGTCCGTGAACACCGCATCCGCCGCCGGCTCGGCGTCGGTCAGGATCATCGCCAGACGCTGCCGCAGGCCGAAGCGCGGCGTCAGGAAGAATCCGCCCGCCCCAACCTCGCCCAGCCCCGCCGCCTGGGCCGCGTAGTTCACGTCCACGATCACGTTCGGAGCCGGCTTGCCCGGCGCCACCGGCCGCCCGTGCGGCATCCCCTCCTGGGGATAGCCGAAGAGCGGCACCGCCTCGAATCCCTGCGTCTCAAGCCAGCAGGTCACGTCGTAGGTCGTCTGCGCCAGGAAGTTGTCCTCCAGCCAGGTGTAGCCGAACGTCCCGTAGGTGCTGCTGAAGTTGGTGCCCTCCTCCACGCCGCGCAGCGCACCGCGCAGGATCCGGCGGCCAAGGACGACGACGCTGCGGCATTCGGGGAAGATCGTGCCCGGGTGCTCCGCGGCGGGCACCCCCGCGAAGCGGTCGATGCCGGCGATGCCGACCAGATCCGCCTTCGCGGTGCGCGCTGCCTGCTTGACGGCCTCGGCGAGATCCTTCCGGTCCATGGGGTCCTCCTGGTTGCTTGACTTTACGATATTGTCGTATATTTTACGACACTGCCTTATTATGGCCCGTCAACCACCCCCTGTCAAGGAGCCGCCGCATGAAAATCGCCGCCCCGTCCGGACGCCGCATCCAGAGCCTCGACCGCGCCTTCGCCCTGCTCGGGCAGCTCGCCGACCATCCCGCCGGGCTGGGCCTGGGCGAGCTGGCCGCCGGGGCCGGGCTCTCGCCGCAGACCGCGCAAGGCCTGATCCGCACGCTGCAGGCGCACGGCTGGGTGTCCCAGGGTGGACGCGGACAACCCTATCGCCTGGGCCCGGCCCCGGCCCAACTGGCCGCCCGGCGGCTCGGCGGCGACGCCCTGGCCGCCGATGCCCAGGACATTGTCGCGGCGCTATGCCGGGACAGTGGCGAACATGTCCTGCTGGCGGAGCTGACCGGCGCGACCCCGTCCCCCCTGCTGGAGGCTCAGGGCCATCAGGCGCTGACCGTCGCCAGGACCAGCTTCGAGCCCAACCGCCTGCATGTCATGGCCACCGCCCAGGTGCTGATGGCCTTCCTCACGGAGGCGGCCCAGGAGCGGCTGGTCGCCGGGCTGTCCATGCGCCGCTGCGGACCGCGCAGCCTGACCACCCGCGCCGCCCTCTGGACGCGCCTGGCGGAAATCCGCCGACAGGGATTCGTGGTCTGCCGCGACGAGGCCGGCGAGCATGTCAGCGCCTTGGCGGCCCCCGTCCGCGGCGCCGACGGCCAGGTGCGGGCGGCCCTCGGCATCTCCCTGCCGACGGTCCGCCTCACCGCCAGCCGGCAACGGACGCTCCTCCACCAGCTCCGGGCCGCAGCCAGCGAAATCGCCGTGCGCTGGGGCTGGACGGGGGGGTGAAAACGCCCAACGCCCAACGCCCAACGCCCAACGCCAAAACCCAAAACCCTGAACCCTGAACACCCAAGGAATACCCCAGTGCGACGGATCATCGCCATGGCAGCTCCTTGAATACCCCGGAGGGGGTACAGACCTTAGCCCGGGGTTGGCCAGGCGAACCGGATCGTTCCTCAAATACCCCGGAGGGGTTACAGATATTAGCCCGGGGTTGAGCGCAGCGAAACCCCGGGAATGCCATCACCTCCCGCCCCCACCCTGGAGGGGTGGCAGAACCCCTCGGCCGAAGTTGCCACACGCTGAACGCCCAACGCGCAACGACGGCATTTTCAACTTGAAGGTTGAATGTTGAGCGTTAAGCGTTTTGAGTATTTCCCCGGGCGTGAGCCTTGAGGCTGGAGCTTGGCCGCCGTATGCCGGTTTCGCCGAAACCGGCACGTCCCGCCTGCCGCCAACCCCAGGCGCTTTCGGCGAAAGCGCCATACGTGCCCCGCCACGGCAGTGAAACCCTGGCCCCAAGCTCAAGAGGCCCAACGTCATCGCCTGCGGGCAGGCGGGCAGCAGGCCCGGCAGCCCCTGTCAGATCACCTCGAGGGCATCCTTGTCGGGCAGCGCCGGGAAGGGCGCGGCGGGCAGCGTCTGGTACCAGTAGGCGACCGAGGCGATGTCGTCCTGCAGCGGCAGGAAGCGCCCGCGGGAGCGCCAGCCCAGCGCCTGGATCGTCACCTTCAGTCGCTGGCGGAAGCGGATCGGGTCCGTCAGGTGCCAGCGGTACATGCCGAAGCGCTGCTGCGCATCGTAGACGCCGTTCGGACGGATCACCTGATGCAGCCCGACATACGGCGTGCAGAACTCCTGGTACTGCTTGGTCTGCTGGTTCTCAAAATTGTAGGAGCCGCAGAAGTAGTCCTCCGTCCCCGTGCCGCAGATGGTCGGGAACTTCTTGTCGCCGTCCATGAAGAACTTGATCTCGCCCTCGCCCCACCAGCCGTTGTTGTTGACGCCCCAGGCCAGGTAGGTGCCGACATAGTGGCCCTGGCCCTTGACGCCGTCGAGGATGGTGTACACCTCCTTGTAGGGCAAGGGGTTGACGCGGCGGAACTGGGCATGGAAGTAGGCGGCATCGGTCGGCACCGCGACCAGCGCGTAGGTCAGCTGGTAGAAGAGGACCATCGGCTCGGTGTCGATGTTCGTCAGCGTCATCCGGCAGCGCTTGCGGAACGGCATCGGCCAGTAGCAGTTGAAGGCGCTGCCCGGGTTGACACACACCGCCAGCGACGACAGCGGCGCATACTTCTGCCAGCCCATGGCGAAGAAGTCGCCGACCGGGCACTCGATGGACGGCGTCTTCTGGCCGTCCCAGTAGACCCGCAGGATGCTCATCCGCCAGCGTCCGGTCGGGGTCAGCCAGAGGTGCTGGAGGACGCCCGGCCCGGCGATGTCCGCCATGACGTACGTCTCGCCCGGGGCTATGCCTGTGCAAGGACGGACCTTCCACCCCTGCCCCAGGTCACGGGCGGAGCTCTTCTCATCGGGGATCGCCATGCCGCCCTTGCCCGGCTCGCCGGTCGGGTTCTCGCAGCAGATCGAGCGGGTCTCGGCATCGGACAGGGCGAACAGGTTGCCCAGCGGGCTGGCCAAGCCGGTCACGGACGACATCGCGTCATCTCCTCATCGGTTGCGCCTGGAAAGGCGGTTTCATTGCTACGTAAATCTATATCCGGCAAGGCATATTGATATCCCATGCCAGATGCAGGATGCAAGCGATTTATTGCACGATATGATCACCTGATGTCATCGCCGCTCGCGACAACGGGCGGCGTGCCTGCGCCACGGAAGGCCAATGCGTGGCGCAAAATTCGCACGCATGAACGCGTCATGGCGTCTCGGCGAGGACCAGGGAGAAGAGCGAGATGCCATGGCTGGCCCCGAGCGCGAGGGTCGTCGGCTGGGCCAGTTCAAGGTCGATGATCGTCTCCTTGCGTCCCGACTCGCAGGCCCGGGACAGCGGCGCCGGAAGCCCGCCGATGTCAAGCTGCCATGGCACCGGCGCATCGGCCAGGACACGGAGGGTGAAGCGTCCGGCCGGGGCGGCAAAGGCGAAGCGTGTGCCGGGCTCGACCCGCACGGAGTCGCGCTCGACCCGGTCGCTGACCCAGTGGGTGTCCTGATCCTTCGCGGCCGGCCCGGGGGAGAACCCGAATCCGCCCTCGGAAAGGACATCCTCGGCGACGACCGGTGTGAACCAGCGCGGCAGGCCCAACTGGCGGAAGACGCCGACATGCTCGCGGGATCCGAAGTCGAAGAGCAGGGCGCGGCGGCGGGCCATGGCCTGGCGTTCGGCGTGCCGCGTCTCGTCGCGCCGTTTCGCTTTGGCCACCAGCTGTTCCAGGGCCGGGGCCTCGCCCCAGCCCGCGATGTAGATCGGGAAATCGCCGATCACGAAGTCGGCTCCGGCCTGCACCTGGCGAACGGCGCCAAAGGCATCGGTCACGGTGCATTCGCCGAGGTCGAGGCCCAAGGGGGATGCCCCCTGCACCGTCCAGGCGGTGAGGATCGGCCCTTTCCCCGCTTGCCACAGGGTCAGGATGACGTTCGGATCTGGCGACGGCAGGCGCAGGGCACCGTCCGCCTTCACTCCGTCGAGCATGCGGATCATCGTGCCGACCGTGGCATATGACGGGTTCTTGGTGTTGTCCTCGCGGATCAGCCCGGAGGCCCCGTAGAACACCGGGTTCGAGCCCTTCTCCCGGTAGATGAAGACCTTGTCGATGCCGGCCGCCAACTGGAGCATGACGACGCGCGGGACGCGGGCCGCCTGGAGGCGTTC
>CAZBDL010000246.1:0-5821 GCA_964490525.1 uncultured Victivallales bacterium
CACCCTCCTGAACCTGTTCGGGATCCCCTGCCCCGAGGCTGTCATCGGGCGGTCGCTGCTGCCGCTGGACTTCACGGTGGAGCGGGATCGCGCCGACCTCCACCAGGAGAACCTGGAGCAGCAGATGCTGGCGGCGGGGATCATGGAGGCGGATCCGAATGTGCGCCATGTCTCCGGCGACGAGGTGGTGATCGTCCCGGCGGCCCATCTGCGCCAGCATCAGGGATCGCTGCGCAGCGTCGCCGTGGCCTTGCCGGCGGCGGAGGTGGCGGCGATGGCCGAGACCCTGGCTGCCGCCCTCGTCTATCCGATCTACTTCAGCGACGGGGGCCGGGTCAAGGCGCTGGTCGCCACGCCGCTGATGCCGAAGGCCCCCCGCCAGCTCCTCATCCCGCTGCTGATCGCGGCGCTGATCATCTTTGGGACGATGCTCAACTCGGTGGCCGAGAGGAAGAAGGAGATCCACATCTACACCAGCCTGGGGCTCGCCCCAGGGCATGTCGGCATGCTCTTCCTGGCGGAGGCGGCGACCTACGGGCTGATGGGGACGGTCTTCGGCTATGTCGTCGGCCAGGGCCTCGCCGCGTTGCTCGGGCGTCTCGACCTGATGGGCGGCATCGTCCTGAACTATTCCGGGACGAGTGTCATCCTGACCATGGGCCTGGTGCTGCTGGTGGTCATGCTCTCGGCCCTGGTTCCTGCCTGGATGGCGGCGAAGGTCGCCAGCCCGAGCCACGACGCCGACTGGAAGGTGCCGCAGCCGGAGGACGGGGCGATCCGTGACCTGCTGCCCTTCACGGTGACGGTGCAGGCCGCGCGTGGGCTGGCCTGCTTTATCCATGAGTATCTCGAGGCGCACCGCGACGGGGCGATCGGTCGCTTCACCGCCGCCGACCTGGCCTTCCATGGGCCGTCGGACGCGATCCTGGTGGGGATTTCCGGGACGGCCTGGCTGGCGCCCTACGACCTGGGCGTGCGCCAGTCGTTCCGCATCGACATCCTGCGCGACGCGGAGGAGAACTGCCGGATCCGCATCGTCCTCTGGCACCAGGCGGGCCAGGAGCGCTCCTGGTGGCGGCTGAACCGGGTCTTCCTTGGCGAGCTGCGTCGCCAGCTCCTCGGCTGGCGCAAGATTAAGCTGGAGCGTACCCTGGCGTACATGACGCGGGGCGAGGCGGCGGTGGCGGCGGTGGCGGCGGTGGCCGAGGGGAGGGGATGACTATGCGTGAAGACCGCGAGTTCCAGGAGTTCAGGGACCTGATGCGGCGGCCGGACCGGTTCGTCGACGGCTTCAACGCGGGCACGGTGCTGATGGCCCTGTTCGTTGGCTTCATCATGGCCCCGGCGGCGGTGTACATGAACCTGGTGGCGGGGCTGCACATGGGGGCGGCGGCGCAGTGGGTGACGGTGCTGCTCTATGTGGAGATTGCGCGGCGCGCCTTCAAGCGGCTGGAGCGTCCGGAGATCTTCGTGCTCTTCTACATGTGCGGGGCGGCGCTGGCGGCGGGCGGCCAGGACTGGCTCTGGCGGCAGTTCATCGCCCAGAGCGAGGAGCTCCGCAAGATGGGGCTGCTGGAGCATCTGCCGTCGTGGTACGCCCCGACCGACCCGGCGGTACTCGGGCGGCGCAGCTTCCTGATGGCGCAGTGGTTGTGGCCGATCGGCATCGCGGCCCTGATGATGCTCATCCAGCGCATTGACCACTTCGGCCTGGGGTATGTGATGTTTCGGCTGACGGCGGACGTTGAGGAGCTGCCCTTCCCGATGGCACCGGTGGGGGCGGCGGGGATGACGGCGCTGGCGGACGCCTCGAACGACCGGGAGAGCTGGCGCTACCGGGTCTTCACCATGGGCGCCGCCCTGGGCATCGCCTTCGGCTTCCTCTACATTGCCTTCCCGGCGATCACGGGGGCGGTGCTGGCGGAGCCGATCCGCATCATCCCGATCCCGTTCGTGGACCTGACCGGCTACACGGAGAAGCTGATCCCGGCGATGCCGGTGATGGTCTCCTTTGACATCGGCATGGTGGTCACCGGCCTGGTCATGCCCTTCTGGGCGGTCATGGGCGCCCTGTGCGGGCTGGTCTTCACGCTGCTCTTCAACCCGTTCCTGCGCGGCCAGGGGATCCTCGACGGCTGGGAGCCTGGCCTCTCCGGCATCGAGACCATCCGCGCCAACGTCTTCGACTTCTACTTCAGCTTTCATCTCGGCCTGATGTTCGCGGTGGCGGTGATCGGCATCGTCCACATGTACCGCAGCTTCCGCCGCAAGCGGGCGGAGATGGACGAGCAGGGGCGGCCGCGCGTGGAGTGGGCGCGCCTGTGGAAGCCGCCCGCAGGGCGTGGGGACCTGCCGATCTGGGTGGGGCTGCTGATCTATGTGGCCTCGACCTCGCTCTACCTCGGCATCGCCTACTACCTGGTGAACTATTGCTCGGGGCCGTTGCTGGCGGCGCCTTTCCCCCTTTGGCTGCTGCTGGTCTACGGCTTCGTCTGGACCCCGTTCGTCTCCTACATCTCGGCGCGCATGGAGGGCATCGTCGGCCAGCAGTTCAACATTCCGTTCGTGCGCGAGTCGACCTTCATCCTCTCGGGCTACAAGGGGGCGGCGATCTGGTTCGCGCCGATCCCGTTGCACAACTACTCGCAGCAGGTGCTGGAGTTTCGGCGGATGGAGCTGACGGGCACGAAGTTCACCTCGCTGATCAAGGCGGAGGCGATCACCTATCCGCTGATGATCGTCGGGACGCTGGTGTTCGCGCAGTTCATCTGGTCGCTCGGGCCGGTGCCGAGCGAGGCCTTTCCCTATGCCAACGAGTTCTGGGAGCTGAACGCCTACGGGCAGGGTCTGGTCTGGGCCTCGACCTTGCCGGGCGAGGTGCTCAATCCCTTCCGCGAGGCGCTGCGCCTGGACTATCTCGGCGGCGGCTTCCTGATGGCGACCGGGCTGTATGCGCTGCTTGCGCACCTGAACTTGCCGGTCTTCTTCCTCTACGGATTGATCCGAGGCCTTGACCAGAGCCTGCCGCACGCCGTGATTCCGACAGTGATCGGGGCTTTCCTCGGGCGGTTCATCTTCCGCCGCCTCTACGGCGACCGCTGGCCGCAGTACCGGATCGTCTTTGCCGCCGGCTTCGGCGCGGGCATGGGCCTGATCACCATGCTGGCGCTGGGCTTTGTGTTCATGACCAAGAGCGCCAACACCTTGCCGCTATGACGACCCTCCTCCGCCAGCCTGTCCTCGCGAACATGACCTGCCGGCTCGCCTGGCAGGGATGGGAAATCCCTGCCCGGCCGGAATGGCGCCCGTTGTCGATTGCCGGCGACCACTGGGCGGGCGCGGTGCTGGTCGGCGACGGCGAACGCCCCCTGTTCCAGGTCCGCTGGCGACGGTTTGCCGAGGGCAATGCCTTGCCCGGCGCGGCGGATGCCTGGCTACGGCGGCGCTTCTGCGGCCTGCCGCTGGACGGCGACCGGGGATGCCCGCGTCCGGCGGGATTCGACGATGCCGCCTGGTTCCGCGACCTGGAGCTGGGCGGGGGCCGTCAGAAGACGGTATGGGCGGGAATCTCGCGCCCGGCCGGGGCGGTGCTGGAGCTGGTCACCACCAGTCTGGTTCCGGACGAGGTTCGGCAAGGCATTCTGGAGGGGCATTTGCCCGGCCTGCGCGCCATGCCGCCGAGCCAGTCCTGGCGATGGTCCCTCTACGAGGTCGGCTTCCGGGTGCCCGGCGAGTATCGGCTGGCGCGTCGCCACCTGTATTCCGGGGATGTGGCGTTGCTGTTTCGGGGGCCGCGGGGCGAGCGGCTGCTGGTCCGGCAGGTCTACCCGGGGACGTTGGCCCTGGAACGGCGGGCGCCGTCGCGCTGGCTGGCCTGCGGGCCGTTTCCCGAGACCCGGCGTTTCCGGTCCGAGGCGGAGGGGCCACTGGATGCGGGAGGGCGCATTGCCGGGTCGCCGGATCCGGTCGCCGCCGTGGCCGGTCCGGCCGGCTGGCGTCGCGCGGGGCGCAAGGTGATGGCGTTTCCGTTGGCCTGGCTGGCACCGCGCCACAGTCATGCCGCGCTGGTCCATGATCCGGTGCTCGACCGGCTGCTGCTGGCCGAGCACGATGCAGCGGCGCCGGTCGGGGCGGCGCTGGTCGCGCAATGCCTGCGGGAGATGAACCGATGATCCATGGCGTGCATGATCGGGGCGGACGTCCTGCCGTCGGGCTGGACCGGGAGCGGGCGATGGCGGGACGTCCCTGCCGCCTGCCCGTGGTCACGTCCGTGCGGGTCGGCGCGAAGCTGCATCTCACCGTCGACCTGGCGCGGCCCCGCTGGCAGCGGTTCCTTGGGGCCGATGCCCGCTGCCGCCGGACGTTTTCGCTCGATGCCCATGGCCAGGAGGTCTATGGCTGGTGCACCGGCGAGATGACCGTGGCCGAGATGATCGACCGTTTTGCCTGCGGCCATCGGATCAGTCCAGTCGAGGCCGAGATGGCGGTGACGCGCTTCCTGTGCACGCTCATGGCAAAGGGGCTGGTGGGCGTCGGCATCCAGGCTGAAGGTCTTGCGGCGGACACCATGATGGAGGAATCGGCATGACGAACCATGGGCGAGGCGAGAACGAGGTTCAGCCGTTGCCGTTGCGCACGACGGCGCGGATCGCCTTGAAGGGCATCCGCATCCGCATCTGGCGCTCCCTGCTGGTGATCGCCTGCATCGTCCTGGCCATCGCCTTCCTTGCCTACATCCTGGCGGCCGATGTCCAGCGCGGCAACCTGGACGACCGGGCATCGTTGGAGTTGATCGAGCGGCTGGCCCGGGTCGGCTTCGACCATGAGCCGTCGGCGCATCAGCGCATCCAGGCTTGGTGGATGGTCGGGCTGGCCATGCTCATCAGCCTCGTCGGAATCGTCAACGCCATGCTCATGAGCGTCAGCGAGCGATTTCGCGAGATCGGCACGATGAAGTGCCTCGGGGCCCTCGACCGCTTCGTCCTCGAGCTGTTCCTGGTCGAGAGCGCCGTCATCGGATTCGCCGGAACCGTCGCCGGCGTGGCCCTCGGCCTCGGCCTGGCCTATGCCGAGGGCGGCTGGCTCTTCGGCGGCGAGGTGTGGCGCCTGCTGACCGTGCCCGAGGCCCTGCGCCTGGCCGCCGCCTGCCTTGGCGCCGGGGTCGTCATCACCATCCTCGGTGCCCTCTATCCGGCCTACCAGGCCGCCCGCATGAAGCCGGTGGTCGCCCTGCGCGCGGAAATGTGAAGGAGCAGATGGACATGGACGAGGAGATGCCCAGGCCGTTGACGGGCGCCGCTCCCGGGGGCGGCCCGGACGGGTGCGGGGAGGGGGGCGGCGGCGATGCCGCCGCATCCGCGCCCGTGCCCGTCGAACTGCTTGCCGCCTGCATTGTCCGCGTCATCGGCGTCACCCGCACCTATGTCATGGGCGGCCATCCGGTGCATGCCTTGCGCGGCGTGGACTTCTCCGTGCGCCGCGGCGAGTACATCTCGATCATGGGCCCCTCGGGCAGCGGCAAGTCGACCCTCTTCAACATGATCGGGGGCCTGGACAAGCCGAACGCGGGGCGGGTGTACATCGACGAGGTCGACATTGCGGCGCTCAACCCGGTCGAGCTGGCCTGGTTGCGCTGCCACAAGGTCGGCTACATCTTCCAGACCTACAACCTCATTCCCGTGGCCACCGCCCTCGACAATGTCATGCTGCCGATGACCTTCGCGGGGATGCCCCAGGCCGACGCGCAGGACAAGGCGGTCGCCCTGCTGACGCGGGTCGGGCTCGGCGACCGGATCCTGCACAAGCCCCTGCAGATGTCCGG
>CAZBDL010000247.1:0-5813 GCA_964490525.1 uncultured Victivallales bacterium
AGCATACGTCGTCCCCAGCGGTGCCGGAGTCATGGACGGCTCATCGTGGGCAAATGCCTACGCCGACCCACAAATTGCTATCGAGAACGCAACCGAGGTTTGGATCGCCGCTGGCACCTACAAGCCAGACTCGTGGCCCAACGGCGGCAGCACCGAAAGAGAAAAGCACTTCTCCTTGAGAAACGACACCGCCATATATGGTGGATTCGCCGGCACCGAAACCCTGCTGAGTGAACGGAATATTTCTGCCAATCCTACCATCCTCAGCGGGAACATCGGCTACCAGGAGAGCTTCTATGACAATTGCTACCACGTCCTCTATCACCCATTTGGACTAAACCTTGACGCAACTACCATCATTGACGGAATTACCATCGCAGAGGGAAATACGCGCGGCTACGGAGGAGGAATGTACAATTACTACTCATCGCCAACCATCGCCAACTGCACCTTCAGCGGTAACACAGCACAATATGGTGCAGGGATGCACAACTCCTTCTCCTTGGCGATTTTAACCCGCTGCACCTTCAGCGAAAACACGTCAACATTCGGAGCCGGAGGCATCAACAATTACTCGTCATCTCCAACCATCTCCAACTGCACATTCAGCGAAAACTCGGCTATCTACGGCGGCGGCATGGTCAATGACAACTCATCCTCGCCAACAATTGTCAACTGCATTTTCAGCAAAAACTCGGCTGGCTACGGCAGTGGCATGGACATTAGCAATTCCTTGCCAATTATCACCAACTGCACTTTCAGCGGCAACTCGGCAACCAACGGCGGCGGCATGCGTATTGAAGGGGCCTCCTATCCCACCATCACCAACTGCACCTTTTCCGAGAACACGGCAAGCGATGACGGTGGAGGCATCAACATTGCCACCTCCTCGCCAGCGATGCCAACGATCACCAACTGCACTTTCAATAACAATTCTTCCCTTTCCGGCGGCGGCATCCACATTTCCAGTAACCCAACAACTCTCACCAACTGCACGTTCAGTGAAAATATCGCAACAGCCGGCGGCGGCATCTTCATTGTCAACGCCGCCCCTATTCTCACCAACTGCACATTCATCAAAAATTATGCAACAACCGGCAGCGGCATTAACAATACCTACTACGCCATGCCATCCATTTCCAACTGCATATTCTGGGGAAACGCCAGCCAAATCACCGGTGGAACCCCAACTGTATCCTACTGCATCGTCCAAGATGGCTTTGCTGAAGGCACGAACATCATCACCAACAACCCCCGACTCAGGGCGCTGGCCGACAACGGCGGCCCGACGATGACCTGTGCGATTCCGCGAACCAGTCCGGCGGTGGCTATTCCAAAAACCGCCGGGGGGAATTGGAACGACTGTCCAAATACCGATCAACGGGGATGCGCCAGGCCCACTTCCGGCTTCCGGGCCATCGGCGCGTATGAACCCGCTGGCTATATCCTGACGTACATCGCTGGAGAACACGGCTCGATTGATGGGGTCAACCCGCAGGTGCTCAAGTCCGGTGCGGATGGGGAGCCGGTGACGGCGGCACCGGACACGGGGTATCATTTTGTTTCCTGGAGCGATGCCTCCGGGGACAATCCGCGTCAGGACACCAGCGTTGGTGGCGACCTCACGGTGACGGCGAACTTCGCAATCAGCACATACACGGTAATCTTCCAGACCGATGGCACAGCCGGGGCCTCCCTGTCCGGAGAGACCGTGCAGACGGGGCTCCATGGGTTCGACTGCACGGCGGTCACGGCCAACGCGCCGGGCGGATATTTCTTTGTCGGCTGGTCCGGGGGATATCTCGGCTTTGACAATCCCCTGACCCTCACCAACGTCACGGCCAGCATGGCGGTGATTGCGAATTTCGCATTGGCGGCGGATACGGCCTCCTTGACCATGGCACCGGCCAGCAATGGAGCAACCAGCCCCATCGACACGGTCAAGGTCAGGAAGGGAAGGCCGGCGACGATCCGCGCCACCGCAAGCGGCGGCCATCAATTTATTCACTGGGAGGCTTCGGCGGCAGGCACCATTGACCGGCCACAGTTTGCGAACGCCGCCGTCACGCTGAGCGGCGACACGACCGTGACGGCGATCTTCGCCGAGGAGGCGGTCGTGGCGCGTCTGACCGTGCGGCCCGGAAACTTCGGCAGCGTCATTCCAGACGGCTCGTTCTGGATTCTCAAGGGCGAATCTCAGGCCATTTCCGCCACCCCCGATCTTGGGGCGAGTTTCCTGGGCTGGGACGGGACGGCGGGCGCGGCCATCGCCGATGCGGCCGCATTGACGACCACCGTCTCCCTGAGCCAGGACGCCACGGTCACGGCATTCTTCCAGGTCGAACAGGTCGCCGTCGGCTCCGTGTTCGCGGTCGATGCCGGGGATGTTGGCCTGGCCGTGTTCAACGCCAAGCCCAAGGTCTACGCCGAATACACCCACCCAGCCACGGGCAAGGCGGGCAAGGCCACGGCGAAGGTGCTGGACAAGATCGACAAGGTGGCGGGCAATGCGACCCTCGCCTGCGAATGGACGAGGAAGATCCGGCTCTACGAGGCGAAGGCGTTCAAGGCATCGGAGGCGGAGGGCATCGGGGCGGCCGGGTGGGTCACGGCAAACCAGCAGGACTTGCTCATGGATCTACGCATGGCCAGCAAGGAGATCGAAGACCAGTCCGTCCAAGCGCTGGCCTTGGCCGTGCCGGTGATCATCGCCATCGAGGCGGGCGACCCGGTCCCGAAGACCGGGGCCGACACCCTGATCATCACGGGCACCTGGTTCGGGACGAAGAGGCCGAAGGTCTGGCGGGAGTACACCGTGCCGGGCAAGGATGGCGACATCATCAAGCATCAAGCCATGAAGGTCCTCAAGCCGACCGAGGCCGATGCCCTCGCCGGCTTCGTCGACAGCAAGGGCAAGCCCGCCTTCATGAATGCCACCACCGGTGCGAGCAAGGCCGTGGTCATTGTCCCGGTCAAGGAGCCGAGGGGCACACTCAATGGCGTCCTGGTGATCGACAACGGGGTCGGGCTGGCGGCGGGGAATGCGCCGTAGGGCACGCACCGTGCTGAACCCATGGTGCATAAACTCCGTGCCGCTGTAGATTATGCCTCCGACGGCATTTCCCCGGATGAACTTCAGGAGAGACCGACATGTCCCAGGACACGCTTCATCTTGCGCCTGAGATTGGCCATGCGCTGCTGCTGCGCGATGCCCCGATGCACCTGTCCTTCGATCCTTCGGCGGACTTCGACGACTGGCGCAAGAAGCTCCGGTCGAAGCTGCGCGAACTGCTCGGGATGGGAAAATTCCAGAAGGTCGACGCGAACCTGAGGATCCTGGCGGAGAGCGACGGTCCGGGGTATCGGGAGACGCGCTTCGCCTTCACGGCGGAGGCGGGGGCCGATGTGCCCTGCCACCTGCTGGTGCCCTCCGGGGCGACGGGGCCCGTGCCCCTGGTGATCTGCCTGCAGGGGCATTCGACCGGCATGCACATCTCACTGGGGCGGCCGAAGTATCCGGGCGACGAGGAGAGCATCAGCGGCGGCGACCGCGACTATGCGCTGCGCATTGTCCGCGAGGGCTTTGCCGCGCTGGTCATGGAGCAGCGCTGCTTCGGGGAGCGCAACGACTGCCGGCCAAAGGACATCCATCCCTTCCATGCGGGCTGCACCCATGCGAGCATGGTCGAACTGCTGCTGGGGCGGACGATGATCGGGGCGCGGGCATGGGACGTGATGCGGGCGATCGACGCGATCGACGATTTTCCCGGGCTGGACCTGGAGCGGATCGCCTGCATGGGCAATTCGGGGGGCGGGACGATCACCTGGTTTGCGGCCTGCCTGGAGCCGCGGATCCGCGTGGCCATGCCGTCGTGCTACTTCTGCACCTGGCGGCAGTCGATCGCGCGCATCGACCATTGCGCGGACAACTACGTTCCGGGGGCGCTGCAGCACTTCGACCTGGGCGACCTGGCCGGGCTGATTGCGCCGCGGCCCCTGGTGATCGTCGCCGGGCGGCACGACCCCATCTTCCCGCTCGCGGGGGTGGAGGAGGAGTTCCTGCGCGTGCAGGCGATCTACGACCAGGCGGGGGCGGCAGGCAACTGCCAGCTGATCATCGGCGAGGGGGGCCACCGCTTCTTTGCGGACCTGGCCTGGCCGGCCTTCCACCGGCTGGCGGGGTGGCGCGGCGCGTCAGCCCGCTGACGCGCCGTCGGCCAGGTCCTCGGGCCAGGCATAGCAGAGCAGGAACTGCAGCTCGCCGCCGAAGCGCAGGATATCGCCAGCGCGCACGCGGCTGCGTCCGACCATTTCGTCGTTGACGAAGGTGCCATTGCTGCTGTAGCAGTCCTCAAGGAGGATGTTCTTCTCATAGAGGATCATCTGGGCATGCTTGCGCGAGACCTCGTCGTAGGGGATGACCAGGTCGGCGGTCTGCGAGGAACGGCCGACGATCATGGAATGGCCCTGGGGCCGCAAGGCGACGCGCCCGGCGACGGCGCCCTGTCCGTCGAGCTGCAGCAGGCAGAAGCGGTTCTCGCGCAGGTCGGGAACGGGGTCGTCAAGGCTGGCCCCGCGCAGGGGGCCGGCCAGCTCGAAGGCCAGGGACAGGCCGCCGAGGGACAGCGTTGCGGCGGCGGGCAAGGGCGCCGTGCCGCCTAGGACATGGCCATCGACGGCGACCTCGATCCCGCCCAGCGGGGCGATGAAGAGACGGTCGCCGTGGCTGCAGAGCACGGCGGCAAAGGGCGCCGCCAGCATCGCCTTGGCCGCATCGTCGGGCGCCGCCTTGGCATCATTGGCCAGGAGGCGGTCGGTGCGAACATCGCAGGCGGCGTGGCTGCCGATCAGGAACGGCTTCTCCAGGGGGCAGGCGAACGCCTGTCCGGCCAGCCGGATGGTGGCCTGCGGCCCCTCCGGCAGGAGCGGGGATGCGCCGTCGACCGCTCCGGCCATGAACAGCAGCACGCTCTCGCCGATGGTCACCAGCGCCTTCTCGCGCCGCCCGACCATGGCCTGACGCCGGGGAAAGCCGTTGACCGCCATCAGATCCTTCTTGGCGGTCTCCATGACCAGCCAGCGGTCGCCGGCACGCTGGGCGACGGCGTGGATCGAATCGGTGTCGCCGTCGAGGATGTTGATCTGCGCCTCGAAGGGGTTGTTGCCGATCAGGACGCGGTTCTTCCGGGCCGAGAACTGCTTCTCCTGCCAGCCCAGCTTGCCCTTGAAGACGCAGACCAGGTCGAAGTCCGACTTGACGTCGATGACCAGGGTCTGGCGGCCGAGGCTGTCGAGCGAGGGATCTGGTGACGCGGGCGCGGGCTTCCTGGTCATGGCGCTGTCCCCCTTCCTGATCCTAATCGGCGGCGGCCTTGCCGACCGGCAATTCAACCACTGCCGCGATGGTACTTTAGACTGCCGTCATCCGCGGGTCAAGCCGGGGATCGGGGGGCCGCCAGGCTGCCGGACTCGACGAGGATGAAGAGGACGGCAAAGCGGATGGCGGCGAGGAGGTCGGCGAGGTCGACCTGCTCGTCGTCGGCATGGGCATGGCGCAGCTTGCCGGGGCCGCTGGTGATGACCGGCAGGTCCGGGTGCTCGCCGGCGAACAGGCGGGCGTCGCAGGAGACGTCCCAGCCGACGACGGGGTCGTCCGGGCGCCGCAAGCCCAGACGTTCCATGGCCAGCTTGGCCGCCCGCATGGTGGGCGAATCGGGGTCGCCCGCGAAGGCGGCGTTGTGCAGCTTCTCGAAGGTCACCGTGCAGGTGACGGCGGGATCGCCGGTCCGGGCGCCGAAGGTGCGGGCCCCCTG
>CAZBDL010000248.1:0-5806 GCA_964490525.1 uncultured Victivallales bacterium
GAGGGGTGCGCCCCGGGACACCTCACTCGAGGCAGTACACCGTGCCGTTGTCGCAGCCGACGTAGACGGCGCCGTCCGCCGGCCACGGGGCGCTGATGACGCGGGCGCCGAGATCCTGCTTCCAGAGCAAGGTGCCGGTGGCGGCGTCGAGGGCATAGAGATGGCCGTCCCAGCTGCCGAAGTAGACGGAACCGTCGGCGACGGCCGGCGACGACTGGACCTTGCCCCCGGTGGCGAAGGACCACCCCTTCTTGCCGGTGGCGGCGTCGAAGGTGTAGAGGCGTCCGTCGTTGCAGCCGGCGAAGACCCGGCCATCGGCGACGGCGACATCGGTGAGGGTCTCGTAGCCGAAGGCGCCCTCGGCGTTGAGCTCGGTGTCAAGTTGGCCGTCGAGCATGGCCGTGAACCACCGCCAGTCGCGCCCGCCCTTGGCGTCGGGATTGACGCACATGACCGCGCCGCGCATCGTGGTGGGGATGTAGACCTTGCCGTCGACGAAGCTCATCGACATGAACTGGCGGTTCTGGTGGCCGCCGGTGATGGTCCAGAGCGGCGCACCGGAGGCGAGGTCGAAGGCGGCGTAGGAGGAGCCGTTGATGCCGGCGAAGAGCCGGGTGCCGTCGGTGGCGACGGCGGCGTAGCCCTGGGGGCCGTTCCCCTGGCTTTGCCAGGACTGCTTGCCGGTGGTGGCGTCGAAGCCGAGGAGCGGGCCGGCGGTCATGTGCAGGGATTCGCTTCCGCCGCGGCTGCCGCTGCCGATGAAGACGGTGCCGTACATCACGGCCGGGGAGCCGACGGGGCGGCTGCCGCTGCGGGTCGCGATCCTGGTGGTCCATACGGGCTTGCCGTCGTTGTCGCCCAGGGCCATCAGGGCGCCGTTTTCGGCGACGACGTACACCTTGCCGTCGGCGATGGCAGCGGAGCCGGAGACCGGGGCACCGGCATCGTGCTTCCACTTCAGGGCGCCATTCGCGGCATCGAGGGCATAGACGTGGCCATCGTGGCTGCCGACATGGAGGATGCCGTCGACGACCACGGGCGAGGAGCGCACCGGGCCGCCGGTCTGGAACTGCCAGCGGATGCCTTTGAGCCGCTTCACGCCGGTTGCCTGGAAATGGCCGGAGCGGCCGAGGTCGCCGCGATGGACCTTGCCGACGAGCGGGTCGAAGGTGGCTGGGTCGAAGGAGAAGGTACCCTTGCCGGCGGCCGTGGCGCGGGCTGGCC
Source organism: uncultured Victivallales bacterium (assembly GCA_964490525.1). Taxonomy (GTDB): domain Bacteria; phylum Verrucomicrobiota; class Lentisphaeria; order Victivallales; family CAZBDL01; genus CAZBDL01. The sequence continues at coordinate 1,225 of CAZBDL010000248.1, forward strand.
GGGCCGGCTTCTCCGCCGCCTGCTTTCGGGCGGGGCGATCGGCACGTGGCTGACGCGCAGGCTTCTCCCGGGTTGGCTTCTCGGCCGCCGCCAGCAGGCGGAAGTCGCCGACCGCCGCCAGGAGGAGCGGTTCGGGAGCCGGTGCCGCGGCGGCCGGCTGGCCTTGGGACGGTGCCGCGGTGAGGACGCGCAGCCCGACGTCGGGATAGGCCAGCCCGCGGGTCGTCTCCGCCGGCTTGACGCCGCGGCCGTCGACCGCGACGATCAGGTCGAGGAAGGACAGCCCCATGCGCAGGGCGCAGGCACCCTTGCCCTTGCCGACCTGGATGTCGTGCCCCCATTCCGAGACGTTCCCAATCAGGTCGTACAGGTCGGCGGGATTGGCCTTGGCGCTGCCGACCGGATGCGTGCGCAGGCCGGAGTTCTCCAAGGTCCACGCCGAGGGCAGGCCGACGGCCAGGTCGTCGCCCCAGGGATAGCGGCCGGCGACGCCGGCGCGTGCCGCCAGGGCGTGCTCCGCCGCCGTGGGCAGGCGGTAGCCGTCGGCCCCCGCCCGGACGAAGGTCGGATCCTGCTCGATCCAGCCGTAGCGGATGGCCTTTGCCGTGGACAGCTCGTCCTGTTCCCCGAGCAGGGTCATCAGGGAGCGGAAGCGATAGGAGGTGCGGTACGGCCTGGTGCAGGCCTCGTCATGATAGTAGGCCGGCGTGCGCCCCTCCCATTCCGAAAGGGCGTTGAGCCAGCAGAGGGCATCGTAGTGGGTGATGCCGGTGACTGGTTCGCGGATGGCGTGGGCGCCGGGCTGCCAGTCCTTGCCCCAGCCCCAATAGGCCATCGAGCCCATCTCGCCGCCGCGGTCGAAGGCGTAGCCGTGGGCCTCGGCCCAGTCGGCGACCTGGCGCCACTCGGCGAAGGTCACCTCGTTGCGGCCGATCGCCCAGGACTGCCCGGGCACCTGGCCCAGGGCGATGGCAGGCCTGGCCGCCTGGCGCGCGGGATCGGCGGCCGTGCGGGGGTCGGCCTTGACGGTCCACACCGGCCCGGATGTCGCGGGCAGCGGCCGCTCCGGAGGCGCGCCCAGGCCCGCCGCCCGGCGCACCGGCCGGAAGCCGATGTTCCAATTGCCGTCCCAGGGCGTGTCTCCCCACGGGCTGGCCGAGATGCTGCCCGGGGTCGCCCCGGTGAAGTCGTCGCCGACCAGGGTCAGCTCGGGCTGGGGCTCGGAAGCGAGGACGTTCCCCCAGGTCCAGACCGGCTCCCAGACGTTGCCGAGGAGATCATGCAGCCCGTTGACGTTGGCGGCGCCAGCACCGACCGGACCGGTCTTTTCCGAGCCGGCCGGCACCGGTGGAGGCGTGGCGCCGACCGCCGCCGTCCACTCGGCCGGCGTCGGCAGGCGGTAGCCGTCCGCCGCCCAGTCGACATGGATCGCGGGCAGGACGTAGGGCTCGACATAGAGCATGCTCCGGCGGACCGCGCGGAAGGGCTCCTTGAGCTCCGGATCGACGTAGTAGCAAGGCCGCTTCGACTCCGCCTCGGAGAGGGCGTTGCACCAGGCGAGCATGTCCCACAGGGTCAGGTCGGTGACTGGCTCGTCCTGGCTGTGCGCCTCCTCGCGCCCGAGGGTGGCCGAGAGGTCCATCGAGCCGAGGTCGCCGTGGCGGTCGAAGGTGTAGTTCTTGGTGCGGACGAAGGTGTTCGAGCGCTTCAGGCGGTGGATCCTGCGCCACAGTTCGTAGGGGATCTCGCAGGCCGACATCCAGAACGGCGGCACGCCGTCGGCGCGGACTTCGCGCATGGCCAGGTTCTCGCTGGGCCGGACGGGACGATGCACCACCGCGTCGGCCTCCATCGCATACCACTTGCAGCCGACGTAGCCGGAGATCAGGCTGTCCTTGAACATGTACCAGCCGACGCCGGTGACGTCGTCGAAGGTGCGCTCCGCGAACTGCGCCGTCTTCGGGTCGAAGTCGATGCGGTACGGCGCGGTCGGCCGGTACACGGCCCATTTCTCGGCGGCCGGGCGGATGACGTGCGCCTTGCCGCCCTTGCCGCCGCGCGTCTCGCCGGCGCCCTGGAACACCCGCTCGGAGATGTAGAAGTCCTGGCCGTTGCGCACCACCCAGCGCCAGCCCTCCATGCCCATATGGTAGCGCATGATCAGGAAGGCCAGTTCGGACTCGGCGTCGAAGGAGACCCGGTGCTCCGCCCCACCGTTCATGAAGTCCCACTTTGGCCAGACCGCCAGGTAGTACATGCGGAACGGCGAGAAGATGTCGTAGGTCTCGCGGAACAGCGTCCAGTTCCGGCGCGGCTGGTTGCAGATCCCCTCCTCGAAGTCGTTCATGCCATCCTCGCTGAAGCCCGTGTCGGCGATGTTGGCATGGTAGATCGTCGCCCCGCCGTAGAAGCGCTGGGTGCCGACGGTCGTGTCGTAGAAGGGCGCGTCCGGGGTCATCGGCGTCTCCTCCGGGCCGAACCGGAAAGGATGGGCCCCGACGGTGTCGTCGGCCGGGTCGCCGTCGCCGTCGACATCGGCATCATGGAAGAGCCGGAAGTCCTTGCCGGCCGAGAAGATCTGGTAGATGCCCTGGCCGTCCTTGGCGATGCGGTAGCGGTGGAGACTGGTAATGGCGTAGACGTGGCCGTCGCCGTCGCGCTGGTGCTCGATGCCCTGCTCGACGATACGGACGCGGACGGCCTCTTCGCCGGTCCCCGGGGCCGGTTGCCAGGCGCGGGGGCTGGCGGCGCTTCCCCCCACGGCGGCAAGGAGGGCGGCGGCCAGCGGCAGGAGGGCGATCCGGGCGGCGAAGCGTGGATGCGTCATGGTCGGCCTCACTTCTTGATCTGGTAGTTCCGCGGGCGCTTGAGGACGTCCTCGATCGGGCTGCCCTTGGCGACCAGCCGCTTCGGGGTCTCCCCCTTCTTGTTCTTGGCGTTGGGGTTGGCGCCGTGGCCGACGAGCAGCTTGACGACCTCGAGGCGCTCCTCCTCGGTCATCGTCGCGGACGTCATCGCCGCGATCAGGGGCGTCGTCTTGTTCTCGTCGGCCTCGTTGGGGTCGGCCCCGATCTCGAGGAGCTTGGCGATGACGATGGCGTTGTGGGCGCCGAAGCCCTGGGCCGAGGGCTTGCCCGTCTTCGCGTTGGTGGTGTTGATCGCCTTGACCTGATGGATCAGGGCTGGCTTCTCCTTGTTCTTGAGCCCGGTCTTGGGGTTGCCGCCGGCGGCGACGACCGCGTCGATCAGTCGGGCCAGCGCCTCGGCGTCCTGCAGGCGCCGCGTCAGCACATCCCCCTCGGCATGGTCGGTCCAGACGGTGACGTCATGCCCGTGCAACCGGGCAAAGGACGGCAGGCCGCGCAGCGTGTCCGCCCAGTCGTCCAGGATGTGAACCCTCATCGCCGCCCGCCCCACACGGTTGCCGGTATCATCACCTCGCCGCGCGCCAGGAGCCGGGCGGTGCGCACAAGACCCGCCGACTTCAGGTGGAACCCGTCGGGTCCCGACTCGTAGTCCACGGTCACGTCGATCACGCCGCTCGGATGCTCGATCAGCACCAGCGCCGGCATGCCCTGCGGCTGGGCATACAGCCCCTCGGCCACGGTGCCGGGCGTCAGCAGACAGGAGGCAAGGCATTGCGCGCCGGTGACGGCCATCGTCGGGTGACATTTCCAGGGCATGAAATAGCGCGCGGTGACGGTGCCGCCATGGCGGGGCGGGGCGAGCAGGGCGAATTTCGGCGTCACCGATTTCTCGACGTCGCCCATCCCCATGCGGCGCCCGGCCTCGCGCCTGATCGGCTCCATCCGCGCGTAGAAATCGCCGTTGGCGTCCAGCGCCTCGGCGGTTTCGTAGCCCGTCAGCCCGAAATCGGTGGCGCGGGCGATGGCGATGGGCATGGCGACGTCCATGCAGGTGACGTCGATCCCGTCGATTGCGTCGCGCACGGCCCCCGTCGGCAGAAGCGCACTTGTGGTCGACCCCACGACATCCATGAAATTCAGATAGACCGGCGCCGCCGTGCCCGGCACGCCGTCGATGCCAGCCTTGCCTTCATAGGCCACGCGGCCGCCCGGCGAGGAGACCACCGCCTCGACCCTCGCCCCGGTGTTGACTGAGCGGATGCGGATGCGTGTGACGTCCCCCGGTGCTTCGATCAACCCCATCTCCAGCGCCGCCGGGCCGACGCCCGCCAGGATATTGCCGCAGGTGGGCTTGAAATCGACCAGCCTGTCCTCGACGCTGACCTGTGCGAAGAAATAGTCGATATCGCAGTCGTTCGTTCGCGAGCGCGAGAGCATGGCGACCTTGGTCGTCACTGCGGCCCCGCCGCCGATTCCGTCGATGTTGAGCTTGTGGCCGGAGCCGACGACGGAGACCAGCACCCGGGCCAGCATGTCGCGGTCCTCGGGAAGGTCCTCACGCCGGAAATAGGGGCCGCGCGACGTGCCGCCGCGCAGGAAGTGGAAGGGAATGGCGGTCTGGACCATGTCGGATCTCCGCGTTCAACGCGCTCTGCTCAGCGGAAGGGCCAGGGCAGATCGACGTAGGATTGCAGGGCGCCGGCCGGGAAGTTCAG
>CAZBDL010000249.1:0-5797 GCA_964490525.1 uncultured Victivallales bacterium
GACCGGCGTCGTCTGGGAGGTCATGATCCATGCCTGGACGCAGGGCGAGAAGGACATCAAGGTCACCCTCGGCAAGCTGGCCTTCGGCACTGAGTAGCGACGCCGTGGGCGACCTCCCCGGCGGGCACCAACGCATCCTCTTGGAGAAAATGGCTCCATGAACAAGGCAACGCGGTTCACCCTCATTGAACGGCTGGTGGCCGCGCCCGGCGCAGTCCCCAAGGGGACGAAGCCGAGGGCAACTCGATTCACCTTGATCGAGTTGCTCGTGGTGATTGCGATCATCGCGATCCTGGCGGCGCTGCTGCTGCCGGCCCTGCAGAAGTCGCGGGAGTACGCCAAGGGCATCTTCTGCCTCAACAACCTGCGTCAGGTCGGCATCACCATCATGAACTATGCCACCGACTACAACGAGCTGCTGCCGCCCGGGCACTCGCCGGGGTGGAAGACGGACTGGCCGCGCCTGATCGGCGGCTACTTGAACGCCCAGGTGTCTCCGGAAATGGACACGGCGAGCTTCCCCTATCCGCCCCTCTTGAGGTGCCCGAGCGCCAGCATTCCCGGCGGGAACTTCCACTACAACGCCTATTTCAAGCTGTTCCCGGACTTCGCGACGGCCCGCGGCGCCCGGCACATCGAGCGATGCGGGTCGTTGCGGGAGCTGGGCAAGCGCGGCCCGTCGCTGATCCTGATGAACGACGGGACCCAGCAGTCCACCAACGGCAACGGCCAGCCGCTCGGCTGGGGGGTGACGGACTGGTACTTCCATGAGGATCGGGCCGACAACGCCGAGGCGCTTCCCTTGGGGCCGAATGCCGATCTGCCCGCCAACCAGTTCCAGATCCGCTGGCGGCACAATGTCGGCTTGACGGCCAACTTCCTGTTCGCCGACTTCCATGTCGAAGCGAAGCGCATCGGGACCTTGACCAAGGGCCATTACCGGGCCAACCGGGAGGGTCGACGAAATGAATGGGAATAGGGCTGCCGCCCGGTCATTGCCATCTGCGAATTCCGCCATCGCCAACACGCATCGCTGAAAGGATCCCCCCATGAAGGACTTCTCCCTAGCCTCCCGCGCGGTGCCGCTGGACGACCGCTGGGACGTGATCGTCGTCGGCGGCGGGCCGGCGGGCTGCACCGCGGCGGCCGCCGCCGCCCGTGCGGGGGCGAAGACGCTGCTGGTCGAGGCGACCGGCGCCCTCGGCGGCATGGGCACTTCGGGTCTGGTGCCCGCCTGGTGCCCGTTCACCGACGGCGAGCGGATCATCTATGGCGGCATGGCCGAGCGCATCCTCCGCCAAGGCATCGCCGGCATGCCGCATGTCCCCGCCGACCAGTATGCCTGGACGCCGATCGACGCGGAGCTGCTCAAGCGGCTCTACGACGACCTGGTGGCGCAGCATGGCGCGACCGTGCTGTTCAACTCCCAGCTGGTCGCGGTTGAGCGCGGGCCGGCGGGCCGGGTCGATGCCCTGGTCGTCGCCAACAAGGCCGGACTCACCGCCTTCCGGGCGAAGGTCTACGTCGATGCCACCGGCGACGCCGACCTGGCCGCCTGGGCCGGGGCGCCGTTCGAGAAGGGCGACGAGACCGGCGAGATGCAGCCGGTCACCCTGTGCTTCACCCTGGCCAACGTCGACATGTATGCCTACCAGCACTGCGGCAAGGTCAAGTACAGCCCCGACGGCGTCAACGCCATCGATGCCATCGTCGCCTCGGGCAAGTATCCCGAGATCCCCGACCGCCACGCCTGCAACAACATCGTCGGCCCCGGCTGCGTCGGCTTCAATGCCGGGCACATTTGGCAGGTCGACAACACCGACCCCTTCTCGGTCAGCGCGGCCTTGCCCCAGGGGCGGCGGATCGCCAAGGCCTTCCGCGATGCCTGCGCCGAATTCTGCCCGGCGGCCTTCGCCAATGCCCACCTGGTCCAGACCGCCGCCCTGATGGGCGTCCGCGAGACCCGCCGGATCGCCGGCGATTACCGCCTGACCCTCGACGACTTCGTCGCCCGCCGCTCGTTTCCCGACGAGATCTGCCGCAACAGCTACTTCGTTGACGTCCATCACCGGCGCAACGAGATCGGCACCGACAAGGAGGGTGCCGACACCGCCATCCGGCTGGGCAAGGGCGAGTCGCATGGCATTCCCTACCGCTGTCTGACGCCGCAGGGGCTGGCCGACGTCCTGGTTGCGGGGCGCTCGATTTCGACCGACCGCGAGGTGCAGGGCAGCACCCGGGTCATGCCCGTCTGCCTGTGCATGGGCGAGGCCGCCGGCCTCGCCGCCGCCATGGCCGCCGCCGACGACGGCGATGTCCATGCCGTCGATGTCGCCGCCCTCCGCGACACGCTCCGGACGCACGGGGCCTATCTGCCGTGACCGCAACGCCCACCCTGGTCGACCACCCGAAACGCAAGGGAATCCCCATGACCCGCGACCGCCAGCAAGCCCTCGGCATCCTTGCCGCCCTCGCCATCCTCGGGACGCTGTCCGCGGCCGAAGGCACGCCGTTTCCCGACGAGACCGGCGCCCTGCTCCGGCTCGGGCCGGACTTCAACCTGGCCGCGGTCACCCGGAACCAGTCCACCATCGCGCATGCGGGGACGGCGGAGATCCCCGCCCTGCGCATCACCACCCAGGCCAAGGGCTCCTGGCCGGGCGTCAACATCCCGGCGCCCGGCGGCGCGTGGGACCTCTCGGGGCACGAGTTCATCGCCCTCGACATCCACAACGTCGACACCAAGGACATCGACGTCTATGTCCGGATCGACAATCCCGGGGCCGACGGGCAACGCCACTGCATGACCGAGCGGATCGGCACCCAACCCGACCAGCGCGTCACCCTCTCCATCCCCCTGAAGCGGGAGAACCGGACGGACATCCAGCTCTTCGGCATGAAGGGCTATCCGCAGGGGCTCTATGCCGCCGGCGGCATCGACCCGGCGAAGATCGTCGCCGTCACGGTCTTCACCGATTCGCGGCCGGTCGACAGCACCTTCGAGGTCTCCAACCTGCGCGCCTTCGGGACCTACCGGGAGCCGCGCTGGGCGGGCATGGGCAAGGCGGAGTTCTTCCCGTGCATCGACGAGTATGGGCAGTTCATCCACCAGGACTGGCCGGGCAAGGTGACCTCCGACGCGGACCTGGTCCGCAACCGCGCGGTCGAGGCGGAGGCGCTGGCCGCCGATGCCGGGCCGCAGGCTTGGAACCGTTGGGGCGGCTGGGCGAACGGCCCGGCCCTGAAGGCCACCGGCAGCTTCCGCACCGAGAAGCACGCGGGCAAGTGGTGGCTGGTCGATCCCGACGGCAAGCTCTTCTTCAGCACTGGCCTCTGCGTGGTCAACGGCAGCTATGCGGCCACCGCCATCGAGGACCGGGAGCACTGGTTCCGCGGCCTCCCGGCCAAGGACTCGCCCTTGGGGAAATATCATTTCCGGCACTGGAAGGTGTATTCCGGGCACTACGCCGGGCGCGAGCCGATGGCCTTCGACTTCACCGGCGCCAACCTGGCCCGCAAGTATGGCGCGGATTGGGCGGAGGCCTATGCCGAGACCCTCCACCGGCGCTTCCGGGCCTGGGGCATCAACACCATCGCCAACTGGTCGGACGCGAAGATCTACGGCCTGGGCAGGACGCCCTATGTCGCCACCTTCTGGTACGCCTCGCCGAAGCTGATGGGTGGCAAGGCCAACTTTCCCGATCCCTTCGACCCGGCCTTCGCCAAGGCCATCGACCAGCGCGTCGGCGAATGGCTCAAGGCCAGCCACGACGATCCGTGGTGCATCGGCTACTTCGTCGACAACGAAATGTCCTGGGGCGGCGACGAGGGGCTGGCCCAGTTTGCCCTGGCCTCCGGGAAGGCGCAGGCGGCCAAGCTGGCGCTGAAGGACTGGCTGGGCGGGCGCCATGCCGACATCGCCGCCCTGAACTCGGCCTGGGGCACGGCCTTCGCCGACTGGGACGGCTTCCTCGCCACGACGGATGCCCGTCCCGACACCGCCGCCGCGAAGCAGGACCTCCGCGACTTCACCGGCCATGCCGCCGAGACCTATTACCGGACCATCCGCGAGATCATCCGCAAGCATGCGCCGAACCGGCTGTACCTGGGATGCCGCTCGGTCGGCGGCTCCGCCAACACCGTCGCCGCCGCTGTCAAGCACTGCGACGTGGTCAGCTACAACCGCTACTGCGCCTCGGTCCGCGACATCCGCCTCCCGGCTGACGCCGATGCCCCGGTGATCATCGGCGAATTCCATTTCGGCGCCTATGACCGCGGACCCTTCTGGGGCGGGCTCTTCACCGCCGAGAACCAGGACGACCGGGCCCGCAAGTACACCGAATACGTCCGCAGCGCCCTCGACAACCCGCAGATCGTTGGCGTCCATTGGTTCCAGTTTGGCGACGAGGCGACCACCGGCCGCGCCATGGATGGCGAGAACGCCCAGTGCGGCTTCGTCGATGTCTGCGACACGCCCTACACGGAGACGGTTGATGCCGCCCGCAAGATGGGCGAGACCATGTACCAATATCGCTTCAACACCCCCCACCAAGGAGACTGATGATGAGCGTCGCCCACCGACCGAGACTCCTCGTCCGCGCCACCGCCGCCACCGCCCTGCTGGCGTCCCTGCTGGTGCCGCTTCCCGCCGTCCTCGCTCAAGACGTGCCCGCGGCCGCGCCGAAGTTTCTGTTCGACGCCGATCCCGCCCACTCCGCCGGCAAGATCGTTGACGGCAAGGACGGGGTGACCGCGACCCCGCAGGACGGCGGCATCGATGTCCTGGTCAAGGGTGGCCCCGCCGGCTATCCGGGGTTCGCCATCGTCCCGGCCCAGGGCACGTCCTGGGATCTCTCGCCCTGGGGCCATGTCAAGGCCAGGGTCACCAACACCGGCGAGGCCCAGATCTCGGTGAACCTGCGCGTCGACAACCAGGGGCCGTGGCAGAACAACCCCTGGAACACCGAGTCCACCGGCCTCAAGCCTGGCGAGACCAAGGAGGTCAAGGTCATCTTCGGCCACCAGTACGGCTACAAGCCCGGCTACAAGCTCGATCCGGGGGCGGTCGTCCAGGTTCTCTTCTTCCTCGGCAAGTCCGACAAGGACAGGACCTTCCGCGTCGAGGACATCCAGGCGGGCGGGCCCGCCGGCGAGAAGCCGCCGGTCGACCCGAACGCGGTCATCATCCGCCCCGCGGGCGGCATCATCCTCGGCGCGGGCGCCACGCTCGATCCGGCCGCCAAGGTCGAGGCCAAGGAGGGGGCACAGGCCGCCTTGGGCGAAGGCCAGCGACTCGTCGTCGACGTGCCTGCCGGCAAGCCGGGCTCGGCCACCGTCAAGCCCGCCATGGGCGCGTGGAACCTCGGCCTGCACCATGAGGTCAAGGTCACCCTCCGCAACGCCGGCAGCGCGGCGGTGACGCCGCGGATCCGTGCCGAGAGCCGTGGCGGGCCGACCGACACCGTCGCCGCCAGCGCCCCCTTGGCCCCCGGGGCCGAGACCACGATTGCCGCCTCCTTCGTCGCCGCCAAGCCCTGGGTCGGCGTGTCCAACGCCAAGGACAAGCACAACGGCGGCGTCCCCGGGACCGGCGCCCGGTTCGACAGCTCCCGCGCCACCGGCGTGACCGTCCTCGTGGACAAGGGCGAGGCGCCGGTGCGCCTCGAGATCACCGCCATCGTCGCCGCCGCCACCCCCGTCGTCCTGCCCGACTGGGTCGGCACGCGCCCGCCCGTCGCGGGCGACTGGACCATGACCTTCGAGGACACCTTCGAGGGCGAGGCCATCGACCTGCAGC
>CAZBDL010000250.1:0-5783 GCA_964490525.1 uncultured Victivallales bacterium
CCGCAGCCGATGCAGTCGTCCGACCGGATGATCGCCTCGTGGCCGGCGCGGAAGGGTTCCCGGCGGATGACGTTCGGCTGCAGGATGAGATGCAGGTCGGCGGCATCGACGTCCGCGTCCGCCAGCACGGCCTGCCCGGCGGACAGCGCGGCGAACGCCGCCGTCACGCTCGTCTTGCCCGTGCCGCCCTTGCCGCTGATGATGACGAGTTCCTGCATGCGTCTGGTCCTGAATTTGATGTTCACCACGAAGATCACGAAGGGTGCAGATTCTGAATATCTGTCGCCCCTTCAGGGCTCAAATCATGGTGGTGATGGATTTTCCCCAGGGCTCACGCCCTGGGCTAAATCTGCCGTCCCTTCGGGACTCCCAATCCGACGAGCTGGCGATCCAACCTGCACCCTAGTCCCCTCGGGACTCCCAACCCAACGAGCAAGCACTCCAATCCGAGTACTGATTCGCAGATTTGAGCCCTGAAAGGGCGATAGCCTTAGCCCGGGGCGTGAGCCCTGGGATAGGCCAGTACAAAATAATGACCAGAGTCCTGAAGCTTGCCACGCTTTTGGCGTGGGGACGACAGAAACCTGCTCCCGACATGAATGAGTCCCATGATGGGTGGTCATGTTCATGAAGAATTCAGTCTCGGCGTTTAAGATTCTTACGTACAGAACCGCGCTGGCGGCATTGTGGTTCTCGAACCGGAAATGGCCATTCACTCCAAGGCGGGCATGTTGTGTTATTCTACGTTGCGATGACCGTGCCGACCGGGCAGGCGCGCACGCGGCCGGGGAATTCGGCCCAGAGCCGGGCCGCCGCCGCGAAACCGGTGCAGTGGCAGGGATGGAGGCCGGGAATGTCCAGCTCCCGGAAGGCGGCGACCGTCTGCGCCATGCGTTCCGGGGAGGCGTCGCCCAGGTGCATGCCGCCGAGGACCATGCGAATCGGTCGGCCATTGGTCAGGGTCTGGACATGGCGCAGGGTGTTGACCACCCCGGCATGGGCGCAGCCCAGGATCACGACCGTCCCGGTCGGCGTCTCGACGTAGGCGGACTGGTCATCCGGGATGGCGTCCGCCCCCGTCCCCTGGCGGTCGGCCAGGAAGCCGGGATCGACCGTCTCGTATGCGGTCTTGCGCGGCGGCGGCCCGGTCAGGAAGAAGCCGGGAAGGGGCTGGGTCGGGTGGGTGTGGAGGTGCACCCCCGGACGGCGGCGCAGCAGGCCCTTGGCGACGGCCGGCATGCCGATGTCGCGGATCGTGCCGTGGGCATCGCGCTTGAACTTGCCGCGGAGCGCGGCGGGATGCGCGAAGACCTTGGCCGTCGGCGCCAGCCGCAGCACGGCCGCGAGGCCGCCGGTGTGGTCGTAGTGGCCGTGGCTGAGGACGATCGCCTCCGTCGCCGCCAGGTCGATGCCCAGCCGCCGGGCATTGGCCAGCAGCAGGCGGTTTTGGCCGGCGTCGAAGAGGATGCGGCGACCGCCATGCTCGATCCAGAAGGACAGGCCGTGCTCGGCCACCAGGCCGCGCCCCCCCGCCGTGTTCTCCATCAGCACCGTGATGCGCAACCCGTTCATTTGCTGTCCTTTCCAATTCGCAGCGTGGCCGTCTGGCGCCAGATGTCCGCCAGCCGGGGCCGGTATTCGGGGATCGCCGCATGCAGCGTCTTGCCCTGTGCGTAGGCCTCCGCGATGCGGCGGTCGTCGGGGATGCGGCCCAATACCGGAATTGCCTCGTCGCGGCAATAGGCCTCGGTCGCGTCGTCGCCGGTGTCGGCGCGGTTGATGACCACGCCGCAGGGGATGCCCAGCGCGCGCACGGTCTCGACCGCCAGACGCAGGTCGTTCAGGCCAAAAGGGGTTGGCTCGGTCACCAGGATTGCGGCATCGCATCCCCGCAGGGCGGCGATGACCGGGCAGGAGGTGCCGGGCGGACAGTCCACCAGGGTCGTGCCCGTGTCCGCGGCATGGCGCTTGACGGCGCGGATGAGGGGCGGGGACATGGGTTGGCCGATGTCAAGCTTCCCTTGGCCCCAGGCCATGCCCTCGGCCGTGCCCGTCTCGACCACGCCGATCTTCCGGCCGCGTTCCGTGATGGCCCCGGCCGGACAGACCTTGGCGCAGCCGCCGCAGCCGTGGCACAGCTCCGCAAAGAGCATGGGGCGGCCCTTGACCGCGGCGATGGCGCGGTACGCGCAGAACTCGGCGCAGGCGCCGCAGGCCGTGCAGCGTTGCGCATTGAACACCGGGGTGGGGATGGCCGCCTCCTCCACGCGCTCCACGGTCGGGCGCAGGAAGAGGTGGGCATTGGGCGCCTCGACATCGGCGTCGAGCAGCGTCACCGCCTCGCCTTGGCCAAGCAAGGACAAGGCCAGGTTGACTGCCACCGTGGTCTTGCCGGTGCCTCCCTTGCCGCTGGCGATCGCGATCTTCATGGCCGTATCCGTCTCGTGTCGGGTGGGGGTGTCCTCATGGCTGGAGCAGGTAGTCGGCGATGGCCCGGTAGAACGTCGTCACGGCGAGGATCGCGCAGTGCCGCCCCTCCGCCGGTTCGCATTCGCCGGAGCGGATGATCTCGCCGGCGCTGATCGAGAGGGCGTCGGAGACGCTCCGCCCCTGGGCCCGGCGGGCCACGGCGCCTCCGCAGGCGCGGGTGTTGCCGCATCCTTCGCAGTAGTAACGAACCTCCGCGATCCGGTCGTCGCGGATAACCAGGTAGAATTCCATCTCGTCGCCGCAGATCCCCCGGATCGTGGCGGCCGACGTCGGGCCGTTCATGCGTCCGAACCAAGGGTCTTCCGGCATCGTGGATTCGGCCATGGGCTCAGCCCTCCCGCACCGGCAGCAGTCGGGTCGCCCGGTTGTAGGCCTCTTCGCCCATGAGCGCCGCCGCCGCGTGGCGGGGATGCTTGGCGGGATTCCAGACCTTCATCGCGTCGAAGACCGGCCCCGCCGTGTGGTACTCGATGGCCCCCTTCACCTGGAAGGCCTGGTTGTCCTTGGTCATGAAGAGGATGGTGCCCTTGCTGCCGCCTTGGATGTTGCGGCGGGTCTTGTCGAAGTAGTTGTCGGCCACCACGAGGCGGTCTTCGCCATAGGCCCCGACACAGGTCGCGTAGATGGCGTTTGGCATGCCGTCGGCGCCGACCGTGGCCAGGATGACCGGGCCGTGGCGGTTTTCCCAGGCGGCGCGGAGCGTCTCGGTCAGGTTCGGCATCATCTCCTCCTGTCGTTGTTCGGGTTGTCCAGGTCGCGCCGTCCGCGCACCTGCGCGACAGCATCGTCGATCTCATCCTGCCAGCCGTTGCGGGTGCCGTCGATCCGGTCGAGCCGGGCGGTGTAGGGCTTGATGTCCAACAGCGGCGTACCGTCGAGGATGTCCACCCCGTCCAGGTGCAGGACATGGCCTTCCCTGCGCAACAGTCGCACAATGCTCAGGCCGATGGGGTTGGGACGGCAGGGGGCACGGGTCGCGAAGACGCCGCGCTCGACGTCCTGCAGGAACGGCTTCACCGTCAGCTTCATCGGGGTTGCACGGTCGAAGTGGTAAAGCAGGTAGAGGTGGGAGAACCCGTCCAGATCGCGCAATCCCGCCGTGAATTCCGCGAAGATCTCGGCCCGCCCCGCGCAGTCCTGCGCATAGGCGGGTTGGATCGGCGTCTTCTCCGCCGCCGTGTGCGGGCTGCGGATGACGCCGATCGGACGGAAGGTGACCTCCGCACCGTTCATGCCCAATGCCCCTCGACATTGGCGGCCTTGGCTTCGGGCAGCGTTCCCGCCCGGTAGTGCGCCAGGGCCTCGGCAACTGTGCCCGCAGCGGTGGTGTAGATGCGGACGCCCGCCGCCTGGAGCACCCGGAACGCCTTTGGCCCGCAATTGCCGGTGACGATGGCCGCCACCCCCAGCCCGGCGACCGTCTGCGCCGCCTGGATGCCCGCCCCCTGGGCCGCATTCAGGTTCTGGGCGTTGTCCACCGCCTCCCACGCCTCCGTATCTAGATCGTAGACGATGAATGTCGCCGCCCGCCCGAAGCGCGGATCCAGCGGGGCGTCCAGGGTCTCGCCCTGCGCCGTGAAGACAATCTTCATGGTTCTCTCCGTGACCGGGGTTGATGATGGCCAATTTCTCTCGTCCTCGGCTTGGTTCCTCGGGAGGCAGAGGTTCGCCCGCGGGAGCGGGCTCCTACCTTGCACGAGGCTTCGCTCGTCCTCGTCCTCGGTTTGGTTTTTCGGGAGATAGAGATTCGCCCGCCCGCCCGTTGGCGGTCGGTCTGCTACGCCGGGGGGATTCCGGACAGCTCGGCGAGGCGCTTGCGGACGCCGTCAAGTTGCGCGGCAAGCTGTTCTGATTGCGCCCGCAGGGCCGCGACCTGGCGCTCGCGCGCCTCCTCCGGTGTCATGCCCTTAGCGCCGGCCACTGGCATCGCCGCCGGGTATCCGCCGCGGAAGCCCCTTCCGAGGCCCAGACCCCGGCCCATGCCGCGCCCCCGCCCGCAGCCGAAGCCGCCTGCGAAGTTCGCAAATCCTGGCCCGCCGAAGCCCGCGCAGTAGCCCGCCGCCCGGCCCGTCATCGGCCCCAGTCCCTGGGGCCCCGTCCTGTCTCCTCGTGGCATGGTCATGCCCTCCTTACGTTGAGATTTGAGCGTTGAATGTTGAGCGTTGAGCGTTCTTACCGCCTCCCTCTTCCTTGTCCACGGCCTTGGCCTGGCCCTCTCCCCCCGCCGAGGCCTCGCGCGCAGCCTCTCGGACCCCTTCCCGCCCCTTGCCGCCGCCGGCAGCAGCCGGGCATGGCGAAGGTCGGCAGGGACAGCCGGCCGTCGCGGTAGGCGTCAAGGATCGCCTCGAGTTCGCCCGCCAGGAAGGGGATGACGGCGATGCCCCGCGCGTCCAGCAGGTCCGCCACGGGCCGCGAGATCGCCCCGCACAGCAGTGTCTCGACGCCCGCCTCGGCAAGCTGCGCCACCTTCGTCGCAGGATGGTCCGACAATGTCAGCTCCCGCCGCGGCACGCCCTCCACCCCCCCGGCCAGCGTCAGCAGCGTCGCCTGCCGGGTCACGTCGAACACCGGCGCGATCCGCCCGTCCCATGCCGTCACCGCCAGGATCATCGTCTGCTCCTTCCTCTGCTTCCGACAAGCCTTCAGCATCGCCCGTGCCAAGTCGGCTTGAGACGAGATGTGGATTTGTAAGTCTATGAGGATAAATGAACTGCGCCGCAATGGCGGATTTCTGACGAAGCGACGAAAGATGCATAAACAATACTGTATATTTTCAAGCAGTAGCAAAAACGCAATTAACGATGGCCATCCATCTGTCTTCCTGCATGCTCTGCGCCTTTGCGTCTTGGCGCGAGATTGCCTGCCCCTGCTGATCCTGGCCTGAAGCGCGACCGGCGGCATGGCCCGACCTTGGCTTTTCGCCCTGGGGCCCTATGGTAGCCGTTGATGACCAGCCAACCGTGTCTCCAGTGGCGCCAAGACAAGCGCAACATCGAGGTCGATCCGTTGAGCAGTACCGCCGGGCTCCCGCTCGGCTTTACGGTGAACCAGCCGTCCCGCAAGCTTATCTAGGTGCCATTGAAAAGCGTCCCGGTCTATTTCCCAACAGGGGAATCCAGGCCGCCGGGTGCCATCATCTCAACACGTCTTGACGGGAGATGGACGATGACGAAGCGCGAGGTTGTCCGGATGGTGCTTGAGGGCAAGCGGCCGCCTTATGTGCCGTGGTCGTTTTCGTTCACGGGTGAGGCCCGGGACAAGCTGGTCCGGCATTTCGGCACTGACGACTTGGA
>CAZBDL010000251.1:0-3913 GCA_964490525.1 uncultured Victivallales bacterium
CGAAGGTGGCGGTGCGCGGGCGCAGGTGGGCGACTTCGCGCAGGCGCTCGAAGGAGACCCGCTGCTTGCCGAGGGGATAGCTGGTCGGATCGGACAGCCCGCACACCCGCACCTCTGCGGCACGCAGCTCCACCGCTTGCTTCGCCCCGGGAGAGGCGACCAGTTCCCCGCTGGCCACGAGCGAGGCCCCGGGGTGGAGGAGGAGGATTTCGCTGCGGTAGTTGGCCAGGGATTCGTCCGCCACCACCTGCAGGTTGGCCACGCAGGACCCGTCGTTCAGCTCCAGAAAGGAGAAGCCGCCCTTGGCGTCGCGCCGGGTGCGGATCCAGCCTGCCGCCGTCGCCGCCTGCCCCGGCCGCCCCTCCCGCAGCAGGTCCCGGATGCGCCGGGGCGGGTTCACCGGAAGAAGATCCGCTTCTTCTTCTCGGGCTCCTTGGCCCCGCCGATCTTCGTGTCGTACAGGTTCTTCATCATCGGGATCGCCCGGGTCTTTGTCTCCACCATCTTCTTCTGCGCGGAATGGACCGCCTTCTCCTGGTATTCCTTGGCCTTGAACAAGTTGATCGCCGTCAGCACCTCCGAGATCTTCGGACGGTAGACCGGCAGGTAGGAGAGCATGTCCATGATCAGCGCACTGATCGGCTCGGGAACGTCCGGGCGCACCTCCGCCGGGGTCTTCGGCGGGACGTACTCGACGGTGTCCGGCGTCGCCACCAGCGGCTTCTCGCTCGAGAAGATCTCCGCCTCGTCCTTTTTCTTCTTCTTCACCCGCGAATACACCGTCTCGACTTCGCTGGCCCCGACGAATGGGTAGCGGCCGGTGATCAGGTAATAGAAGAGGACACCGAGGCTGAAGACGTCCCCGCGCTTGTCCTCCACCCCGCTCTCCGCCTTCTCCGGGCTGATGAAGAAGGGGCTCACCGAGGACTTCATCTCGTTCTTCGACTCTAGCTCGTAGGCCCAGCGCGAGATGAACCAGTCCTTGGTGCGGACGTTGCCGCGGGCGTCGATGTGCACCGTCTCGGCGCAGAGGTTGTGATGGACGAATTCCTTGTGGTGCGCCACGCCCAGCCCGAGGGCCGCCGCCTGCATCACGTCGATGACGCTGTTGACGTCGAGCAGGCCCTGGGTCTGGGGCTGGTAGGTGGACATCGGATAGCCGTCCATCTTCGGCATCGAGACGAAGAAGCGTCCGCCGACCTCGCCGTAGTTGATCAGCGGGCAGATGTTCGGATGCTTGAGGGTGGACAGTTCGAGCGCCTGCTCCTTGGCGAACTTGGCGCATTCCTGCATGTCCTCGATGCCCGCCGAGAGGAGGTAGATGATGGCGTTCATGTTGTGGGCGCCGTCGAAGCCCTCGTAGATCTCGAACAGGGCCTTCTGCCCGACCGGGCGCTCGAGGCTGATGTACTCGATTTGCAGGGGAATGACCAGTTCGCCCCCGCAATCCGAGCATTCGCAGACGGTGAACGGCTCGATGCCAGTGGCATCGACGGCCCCCCCACAACCCTTGCAGACGAGATTTGCCATGCCCCCAGCTCCACCCAAAAACTATTGCCAGTAAAATGAAATATAGCGAGTTTTTGCTGATTTCGCAAGGGCAATACGGAAAATTACCCGCAGGCGCCTGCCGCGGGCCTAGCCGTTGCGTATGCCAGGTCCCCATGGACATCAATGCGGCGGCATCACCATCGTCCTCGTCCTCGCGGGGTCAGGCAGGGGCCACCAACGGGATTGACATTGTTTATAAACACATTATAGTATTCGCAGCCATCAATAGCCATGCTTGTCCCAGGAGGTGGTCGATGAAGATCCTCGGTATTTGCGGAAGCCCCCGTCGGCGTGAGCTTTCCACGACCTGCCACATGGTCGAGGGCATCATGGCCGCGAGCGGCGTGGATCATGAACTGGTCGAACTTGGGCAGTTATCCTTCTCGGGATGCGTGGCCTGTTTGGCTTGCGCGCCGGACAATGTCTGCCGGGTGAACGACGACCTGGCCCCCTTGCGCGAGAAGATCCTGGCGGCGGACGCGTATGTCATCGGCTCGCCGAACTACTATTCGGGAATGACCTCCTTGACCCATGCCTTCCTCGAGCGTTGGTTTCAGTTTCGGCACCGGGGCGCCAAGCATCTATGGGGCAAAGTCGCGGTCGCCGTGGGGGTGGGGAGCATGGGGGGCGAGCCCGTGGTCGAGCAGATCGAGAAGTTCATGGCCTACAACTTCATCAAGACGGTGGCCAAGGTGTCCGTTGCAGGCAATCCTTGCTGCTTCCAGTGCGGCTACGGCCGGGAATGCGAGATCGGCGTGCCGGCGATGACCGGCATCCCCTGTCCTGATCCCGCCCGCTTGCCGACGCCCTGGACATTGCCTGAGGTGGTGGCCTCGGCCCATGCCGCTGGCCAGGCGCTGGGCGACCTGTTGCGGGGCGGCTACGACCGTCGCCTGATGGCCATGGAGATGCAGGAGTCCTTGGCCGAGCGGTTTCAGGAGACCGTCTGATCCGACAAGCCCGAGATGGAACAATTCAGGTTAGGACCCGTCCCATGAACGTCTTCAACTGCGCGAATTGCCGGAACCTGATCCACGCCGACCCGGGCTTGGTCGGCGACCCGGTCGAGTGCCCTTGCTGCGCCCAGGTGCAGATCGTCCCGGATCCGCTGCTGTTGCCAGGCATGGCCTATGCAGGCTACGCCATTCGCCGTGTCGCCGCCCCCGGTGTCCTGTGGAACTCCTATCTTGCCGCCGGCCCCGGGGAGACGGCGGCGGAGCGTCCCGTCCTGCTGCGTATTCCGAGCACCTTCCTGTTGCGGCGGGTTGCGGATTTCAAGGCCTTTGCCGGATCCCTCTGCAATGCCGGCACCTGCAACGTGGCGGCATTTCCGGCCCTGCTTGACCGCCGGCTGGCGGGGGAGGGCCTTTATCTCGCCTACGAGGCGGTGCAGGGGGCAAAGAGCCTGGCCGCGGTGGCAGCAGGGGCGCCGCTGAGGCCGGTGGACGCCCTCGTCCTGGCCCGCAGGATTGCCGCCGCCTTGGCCGATGGCTGGGGCAAGTGCCAGGTCGCGCACCTGAACCTGACGCCGGAGAAGATCCTCGTCCACATCAGCTGCCTCGATGTGCGGATTACCGACTTCGGCACCGCCGCCGCCGTGATCAAGGAGGATCGCCTGCTCCAGGACGGGCTCAATATCTGGGATCCGCGCTATGCCGCCCCGGAATTCCTTGCCGAAGGGCTTGCCGACGGGCCGCGCAGCGACATCCATGCGTTGGGCTGGATTATGGCCTTAATACTGACGGGTCGGCATCCCGAGATCGAGGGAGATGATGCCACCCCCGTCCATCGTGTCCCCGCCCTGCCACCCGCTGCCGCCGAGCAGGCGGGCATTCCCGCCGGGGTCGTCGCCTTGGTCAAGTCGATGACGGAAGCGGATCCCGCCCGGCGGCCCGCGTCCTGGAACGATGTCTTGCGGTTGCTTGACGCCGCCCTGGGAGGGAAGGAGCGGGAGAAGCTGGCGGTCGAGAGCCGTCGCCAGGTCAACCTCTGGGGTGCCTACCGGTCGGAGCCTGTCCGGACGGTCGCGCCGTCCGGACAGCGCGCCGGCACGGCGCCGCGGAAATTCCACATCGCGACCCCGGAGGAGAAGTCCCTGGTCAAGGCCGCGCATGGCCGGGTCTTTGCGGTCGACGCGATCCGGCCCGTGAACCGGCGCTGGCGCCGCTCCCGCGATGCGGGGCCGTCCGGCGAGCGCGTGCTGATGGTGGCGGCCGCCGTCATTGCCTTCGCCTTCCTGGCGGTGCTGGCGGTGGGCCGGATGGCCGCGAACTCGCGTCCCGCGACGCCGGGTATGCCACCGCCGGACGATGCGGTGGCCGATGCCACGACGGCGGCGCGGGCCCCGGCCATGTCGACCATG
>CAZBDL010000251.1:3941-5780 GCA_964490525.1 uncultured Victivallales bacterium
CCGCCGTGCCCGGAGCCGCGCCGGGCACCGTCGCCACCGAGCGGCCTCCGTCCGAACCGCCCCTGAGCCAGAGGCAGGCCGAGCTGCTCGCGCAATACGAAAAGATCGATGCTGATCTCGTGGCGAATCCTGACGACTTTGACGGGGCGATTCAGCGCTACGAGGCCATCAAGCGCCCCTTTGTCCTGGCCGACAACCAGCCAGTCATCGGCCAGATCAACGAGCGGATCTTCATCATCGAGCGCCGCAAGCAGCGGCGGATCGAGGCGGTGATGGGCGAGATCGTCGATGCCATCAAGCCCTTCCTGGAGCGGCGCGAGAACGACCAGGCCATCAATTACCTGCGCACCTACGATGGCCCGTTCGCCTTCGACACCAAGCGGCAACGCCTGGAGGTCGAGCGCAAGATCGTCGACGGCATCAGTGTCGCCGAACTGGAGCGGGGCAAGGCGATCATCTCCGTCGACGCCATCCTGGAGGCGCATGCCCGGCGCATCATGGTCGGCGACCTTGCGGGCGTTGTCCGCGACCTTGAGATCCAGGCTGGCGACGCGCCCGTGGCGACCCGCCCGTTGATCGAATCGCTGCTGGTCCAGACCCGCTTCCTGGCCGAGAACCGCAGCCGCCTCCAGGCCG
The DNA here is from genome assembly GCA_964490525.1 of uncultured Victivallales bacterium. Lineage (GTDB taxonomy): Bacteria > Verrucomicrobiota > Lentisphaeria > Victivallales > CAZBDL01 > CAZBDL01. Next base: position 4,578 of record CAZBDL010000251.1, read on the forward strand.
GTCCTGCCGCCGCCCAGGCCGTCCTCCGCCAACTGGATGCGCTGGGCCTCGCGGATCGTTCCATGGCCCAGGCCCTGGTTGCGGCGGCCGCCGGCAACTACGAGGATGCTTATGCGTCCTTTGACCGGATGCCGTTCGGGCTGGGCTACCACTTCCTCCAGCCTTGCCTCGAGCAGGAGGCCGAGGCGGTGTTCGCCCAGATCCTGAAGGACAGCGCCATCGCGGACCGCCGGGACAGCCCAGAGGCGTTGGCCGCCCTCCTGGCTCGGAGGAGGATCGGCGACACGGCCGCCAGGAAGCTCCTCGCCGAGCTCAAGGAATACGAACGGAACTACGCCGACACCGAGTTCCTCGCCGCCAACCGCCGCATCCTCGAGATCCTCGTCAAGTTCAGCCAGGACATGCACGAGGATCGTGGCGTGGCCATGGGGCGCGAGATCGTCATCTCCCCGGGCGACGAGGACTCCCTGGGCGTGCAGCTTGCCCGCATCCTCGAGGAGGCCGACAACTGGACGACCATCCGCCTGCGCCCGGGCGTCTACCGGCTGGAGTCGGCGGACGAGGCGCGGCGGCGCCAGCAGGATCCCGGGCGCCTGCGGCTCGAGCAGGACACCATCGGCCGCTACGCCTTCCGGCTCAGCCTCACCGGCATGAAGCTCATCGGCGAGCCGGGCGTGATCTTCGAGAACGACCTGGTCATCACCGCCCAGTCCGTCGAGATCGCCGATATCCGCATCCGCCGCGGCAAGTTCAACATCATGCCCCACAACATCGGCATCCTGCCCGACTCCGGCAACATCGTCGTCCGCAACTGCGTCTTCGAGGACGAGGAGACCCGCCTGATCCGCGCTGTCGGCATCTCCCTCGAGAACTGCTTCATGAAGGGCCTCTTCGTCGAGCGCTGCAACGACGTCCGGATCGAGCATTGCACCATCGTAGCGCAGGCGCGCGGGCTCTCCCAGAGCGCCGCGCTGTGGATCGATGGCGGCCAGGTCGACGTGCGCAATTCCATCCTTTACGGCGAGACCTACTATGCCTTGATGTTCTCGGACAAGGGCAGCGGCATCCGCAAGGTCTCCGAAATCAAGACGAACCGGACGATCAACATCGCCCAGTCCGTGGTCTTCGGCGAGCAGGGCCTGTGCGCGTTCCAGTTCGAGGACCGGCCGATCGACGAGCAGGACGTCATCGTCAATCCCAGCC